>CAVHYW010000004.1:0-74356 GCA_963640475.1 bacterium
CCTTGACGTAGCCCACGGTCTTGGACACCATGCCGCCCTTGATGGGGAAATACTTCTTCAGCTGATTGACCTGCAGGATATACTGGGGGTCGTACTCCACAGGGGTGAAATTATTTTCGATGATGAGGGAGGACTTCTTCGCCTCTTTGGCATGCGCTTGTTCCTTGACGAAATCGTTGGCATTCTGGCTCTGAGTCTCTTTCAGCTCATCGAGGACCTGATCGTCGTTCTTTCCTGCTTTCCAAAACGGCATATCACTCACCCGCCTTTCCGTTGTCAGCGCCGCCGGTCAGTTCTTCCTCTACCTGCTCCTCCAGATCGGGCCGCTTGCCGTCATAGTAGCGGTAGCAGGACACCTTGTGAGTGGGAGAGATGCTGACCTCACAGGGATACGCGCCGTCGCACGGTTCGACGCACATCTCGCAGCGATCCTTGAAGTAGCAGTAGTTCGGCATGTTGATGGGATTCGGCACCTTGCCGGGGATGGAATAAAGCTTATCCACCTGCCGGCCCACCACAGGCTTGGAGGCCATCAGGCCGATGGTATAGGGATGTGCGGGGTGGGCAAAGATCTCTTCCGCCGTGCCCTGCTCCACGATGCGGCCGGCGTACATGACCACCACATAATCCGCCATCTCGGCGATAACGCCCAGATCGTGGGTGATGAACATGATGGAGGAATTGATCTTATCCTTCAGGTTCCGCAGCAGATCAAGGATCTGGGCCTGAATCGTCACGTCCAGCGCCGTGGTCGGCTCATCGGCGATGATAAGCCGGGGACTGCACGCCAGAGCCATGGCGATCATGACGCGCTGGCGCATACCGCCGGACAGCTCGTGGGGGAAGTTCTTGTAAACGCCCTCGCTGTTGGCGATGCCCACCATCTCCAGCAGCTTGATGGAGTGCGCCTTGATCTCTTCCGCACTCTGATGCTTGTCGTCGTGAAGGGCAATGACCTCGTCCAGCTGGTCGCCGATGCGGAACACCGGGTTCAGCGCCGTCATCGGCTCCTGAAAGATCATGGAGACCACGTTGCCGCGCAGGTGCTGCATCACCTCGTCCGGCGTTTTCGTCACGTCGTAGGCCTTATTGCCCAGATTCAGGCGGATCTCACCCTCGACCACCTGACCCTGCGGCCGCTGCAGCAGCTGCATCAGGGACAGACTGGTAACGGACTTGCCGCAGCCGGACTCGCCCACCACGCCCACCGTCTTGCCGATGGGCACGGAAAAGGTGACGCCGTCCACGGACTTGACCACGCCGGTGTCCGTAAAGAAGTAGGTGTGGAGGTTATCGAACTCCACAGCATTATTGGGATCGTGCATCTGAGTGAGATACTCCGTCTCCGGCACGTTCTTCCGCTTGCGCTTTTTCTCCAGCTCGTTGGTGATCTTGCGGTTTTCCTTGGAAATACGGCGGGATTCCTTCGCGGACAGATAGCTGTCGTTATGCTTCTTAGCCATTCCGTTTCTCTCCTTTCTCAGCGCTTCATCTTCGGGTCGAACGCATCACGCAGACCGTCGCCCACGAAGTTGAAGCCCAGCACCGTCAGCATCAGGCAGACGCCGGCGGGGATCCAGATGAACCAGTACTCTGTCAGCACGTAGGAGTTGGAAACGTCGTTCATGATGTTGCCCCAGGAAGCGAAGGGGAACTTGACGCCCAGACCGAGGAAGGACAGCGTGGCTTCCGTGATGATGGTGGAGCCAAGGCTCATAGTGCAGTTGACGATCAGCTGCGGGATCACGTTGGGGATCAGGTGCCGGAAGATACGGCGGGAAACGCTGATGCCGCAGGCCTCGGTGGCGGTCATGAACTCCTGCTCACGCAGGGACAGGATCTGGCCGCGGACGAGACGGGCGATGCCCGGCCAGCCCAGAAAGCCGAGGATCAGCATCAGATAAAGCATACGAATTTGCGGATCGACGCGCATACCGTCCATGGCCGCGCCCAGAATAATGATGAGGGGCGTGGAGGGGATGCAGTAGAAAATATCCACGATACGCATGATCAAATTGTCCACCCAGCCGCCGAAGTAGCCGGAGACGCCGCCAAGGATCACGCCCAGCGTGGCGGAAATGATGACCACGATGAAGCCGATGCACAGGGACACACGGCCGCCGTACATCAGGCGGGTCAGCATATCCATACCGTTCTTATCGGTACCCAGCAGATGCGTCTTGGTGGGGAAGGAGTAGTCGTCGAACACGCGGGTGGACGTACCCTCCTTGATGGACCACTGGTACTTGGCGGGGTTATAGGACAGCTCGATCTCGCGGACCTCGCCGTTCTCGTTGGTGTATTCGATCTTTGTTTCGCCCTTTTCCACGGCCTCGAGGACGCGCTCCTTGAACTCCTTGGAGATCACGGTGCCGGCTACCTTGGACTGGATCACGTAGCGGCTGATGTAGGCGATCTCCTCGCCGTCCAGCATAACGCTGCCCTCGTCCATGGCATAGGTCTTGCCGTCGGCGGTGAACTCCGGCTCACCGTTGACGTGGGCCTTCAGAGCGTTGAAGGTGAAGTTGAAGCTGAACTTCTCGCCGGTGACGCTGGGGTTGATGATGTCCTTATAGGCCACCGCCAGCAGCGTGTCGCCCTGCGACACGGAATACAGGCTGTCGCCCTCCTCCGTGACGGTATAGGTGGTGCCCTTGTAGGTGAATTCCTCGTTCTTGCCCATGTGCAGCGTCAGCTGCGCCTGCAGAACGGCGCCGAACTCCTGTCCGTCCGCCACCAGATAGCGGTACTCGGTATTTTCGGACATGGCGGCGTATTCCTTCATCTGGATATCATCGCGGTAGAATACCTGATCCTGTCCGTAGGGGCTGACAAGGCCGCCGACAAAGGAGAAGATGAACATGACAGCCAGAATGGTCAGGCCCACCACGGCCAGCCGGTTGCGGAAGAAGCGCTTGGCCACCAGCGTACCGGGCGACAGGACCTTGACGCGGCGGTCGTCGCTCAGAGAGTAATCCTCATGAGGGGTGTTGTCCTCGGAGGGCGTGTTGTCCTTGCCTGCGTACTCCTCGTTCAGCTCGTAGGAGCGGCGGCGGGCGTCGTTGCCCGGCATACCCTGCCCGTGAGCGGGGTCGGAGACATCCTTATCCTTCTTATCGTCGAAATAACTCATGCTTCACGTCCTCCTTTCTCAAGCGATGCGTACCCGCGGGTCGACCACGGCGTACAGAATGTCGGAGATCAGGTTGCCCAACAGGGTCAGGATCGCCAAAAACGTCATGTAGAACATGGAGAACGGGATATCACCGGCCACCATGGCGTTATAGGAGATGTAACCGATACCGGGGATGGCAAACAGCGTCTCGGTGATCAGGGCGCCGGCGAACAGGCCGGGCAGGCTGCCGCCGATGAAGGTGACCAGCGGGATCAGCGTGTTGCGGAACGCGTGGTGATAAATGACCTTCTTTTCCGACAGACCCTTGGCGCGGGCGGTACGGATATAGTCGGCATTCAGCACCTCCAGCATGTTGGTGCGGACGTAGCGCATCCACGGGCCGATGGAGATGAACACCAGCGTCACAATGGGCAGCACCAGATGCTTTGCCATATCCAGCAGCTGGCCGAAGGCGCTCAGTGTGTTGAAGTCACGTCCTGTCAGACCCACCAGATCGAACCAGCCCAGCTTCACGGAGAACACCAGCTTCAGCAGCGTGGCGAAGAAGAAGGTAGGCAGGGACATGCCCAGCAGGGCGATGGTGGTGACGGTATAGTCAGTCACGCTGTACTGCTTGGTGGCGGCCACGATACCCAGAGGCACCGCGATCAGCAGCTCAAACACAAGGGAGATGGCGCCCATGATGAAGGACACCCAAATGACCTCGTTGAACTTTTGCAGCACGGGTACCGTATACTTCCAGCTGTCGCCGAAGTTACCGGTAACAAGGTTTTTCAGCTGTACGAAAAAGCCGGGGATCAGATCCAGATCCAGACCGTATTGTGCGTTCAGCTGTGCCAGCCACTCCTCATAGGGCTTGGAGCCGGGCGCCTGAGACAGCTGCCGCGCCATCGTTTCCACATAAGAGGCGGGGAGACAGCGCATCAACACATAGATGATGAATGTCACGAAAAACAAGATCAGAATTGACAGCAGCGTGCGTTTGACTAAAAATTTGCGCATATGATCCCTCCGTTTTCAGCCGGCCATGCCCTGCGCAGGGGATGGCCGCCCTCGTTTGATATGGTACTGCGTAATGATGACGGGTCTTTGCGTATCAGGCAGTCGTTCCGGCATGGACGTCGAACCGCCTGACTCATACGCAGAGAGTCTGGGGATAGGATACCCTGCGGCTTTTCAGCCGCAGGGTACCCATCTTAAAGGTCGGAGCCTTTAAGGAAAAAACAGATGTAGAGGACCGAAGCTTACTTAACGTCCAGCAGCTCCAGATCGTTGTACCAGGACCAGTAGGTGGTGATGTCAGGCGTCACGGTATCCAGATCCACACGCTGGGAGGAGAAGATGACGCAGTTCTGACGCTGGTAGATGGGGATCTCGACAGCCCAGTCAGCAACGATATCCAAGCACTCCTTGTACAGAGTCTTACGATAGGTCTGGTCGGTGGACTGGCGGGCCTGCATGATCAGGTCATCCAGCTCAGCGTCCTTGATCCAGTAGGACTTCTCGTTGGAGCCGCCGTTGCTGTGATAGATCTGATACATATCGGGATCGGGAGTGGCCTGCCATGCCATGGCGAACATATCCGCGTTGCCGGAGTTGACAGCGTTGGTCATCTCGGAGAAGTTGGACATATCGGTGACGATCAGGTTGAAGCCGAGCTCCTTCAGAGCCTCGGAGGCCAGAGTCAGATCCATGAAGGAGGGGTGGTCGCCGGTACCGCCGCCGCCCACCATGACCTCAGCGTCCATGGGAGCGTCAGCAGGAGCAGCAGTGATCTTGCCGTCGGTGACGGTGTAGCCGGCAGCCTCGAAGTAGCCCAGAGCGGCCTGCTTGGCGGCGGCGTAACGCTCGTCAGCGGTCATGCCCTCGGTGTAGATGTCATTGCCGTCCACGTCGACGGAGAAGGCGACCTTATAGCCCTCGTCAGTGACACGGGGAGCGGCCCAAGAGGTATCGGAGATGGGGTAGTTGATGACGTTGGCGAACTCACCATAGTAGGAGTCGACAGCCACATCACGGTAAACAGCGATCACGGTAGCGATAGCCTTACGCAGATCCTTGGAAGCCTCATCGCCGCCATTGCCGTTGCCGACCTTCACGCGGTTGGCGTTGAAGCCGACGTAGCCATAGCCCAGATTGGCGACCAGATCGGTCTGCAGCACGTCACCGGAGATCTCGCCGTTGGAGTTGGCCTTCTTGATCTGCTCAGCAGCCTCGGAAGAGTAGGAGGGATCAGTGACATCGATGGTGCCGGAAACGACGCCGGGGATCTTATCCACATCCTGCATCTCGCGCCAGATGATGGTGTCGATCTTGGGCTCGCCCTTCCAGTAACCGGCGTTCTTCTGCAGAGTCACAGCGCCGTTGGCGTAGCTCTCGAAGGTGTAGGGGCCGGAGCCGACAGGAGCGGAGGTAACGGACTTGACGTGGGACAGGTCGCCCTTGTCAAAGCCGAACTTGTTGTTGTCGTAATCGTACTTCTCGGTCTCGCCGTAGTAGTGCATGGGGCAGACGGTCACGGGGATCTGATAGATCGCGCTGGCGCTGACCTCGGTCAGGGTGACGGTCATGGAGTAGTCGCCGGTCTTGACGATACCGGAGACGTTGGCGGCGGACTCACCGGTCTGCACGCCGACGGTGTAGTCGGAGAAGGTGTCACCGATCTCGGCCTCGATCAGAGCGGAGATGCTGGTGCCGGCGGTCTCGGCGTTGATGCCGTCGTCGGAGATGTCATAGCCGTAAGCGGCCACGATGGCGTTCCAGAAATCAGCAGCGGTAGCGTCAGCAGCCAGACCGTCGAAGCCCCAAGCGCCAGCGGCGGTAGCGACATCGTTGGAGTCAGCAGCGTAGCCGGCGGCCGCACAGTAATCCACGATCTCCTGAGCGAACTTCTCGCCAGCGGCGTTGAAGGCAGCCCAGAAGGTGTTGTACTGATCCTCGGTGAAGTAGTCGGTGGCGGTGTAGCCGTCAGGACCGGCAGCCAGGATCAGGTTCATGCGGGAATCCATACCGGAGCGGTAGGCCTCCAGACCCTCGATGGGGATGGAGTACAGAGTGGACACACCGTCATAGGTGGGGTCCAGCAGGACGTAGTAAGAGAAGATAACGTCGTCGATGGTCATCTCGGTACCGTCGGAGAACTTCACGCCCTCTTTCATGGTGATGTTGTAGTCCACGGTGCCGTCGGCGTTCTCGACGATATCACAGTCGGCAATGCCGGTGTATGTATAGTCGGTGCCGTTGTAGGGACGAACGTCGCCCTCGATGCCCTTCAGCACCACGGCGCCTTCACGGTCGGTGCCCAGCAGGGCGTCGAAAACCATGCTCATGACCTGGTTTTCATAATCGTTGGTGTAGAAGAAGGGAGAGAACTTACCGTCGAAGTTCTGCGTACCGACCACAAGAGTCTTGGTGGTCGAATCCTGCTGACCATTGTTGTTGCCGTTACCGCAGGCGGTGAACAGGCTGACACACATGATCAGAGACAGGATCAGCGCGAGTGTTTTTTTCATAAATCATACTCCTTTTTAATATTTGCAACAACGGGCATATGCCCGCAGAGCACACACAATGCTCCTGCGCGCTTCGCGCGCAGGAAATGGGGGTACCCCCATTTATGAGACTGTCGTTTGCCGGAAAAGCGCACGGTTCAGGGCGCTGTTCCATGCCGGAAAGGTGGCAGTCTCCCTTATTCGGTTGTCAGGCCGTTACTGCCCTCTGCCGGCTGCCATTGGCTTTGCAGTACGCTGCGGCGCGCCAGCAGCGCCAGCACAAGGACGCATGCCTGAAGCAGCAGATAAACTGCCGCCGCCGCGCCGCGTCCGCCGCTGCCGGAGAGCAGCAGGTACACCGTTTCGGCGATCAGACCGGCTCCGGCCAGTATGGCCCCGGCCAGACAGCGGCCCGGCAGGGCCTTCACTGTCGCCTGATAGACATAGGCACGCATGGGGTACTCCCTTACCTGCCAGCGTGTCATGGCCCACACGATGCTGCCGGTGACGCCGATCTGCGCGGCATAGGGCAGCAGCACATAGAAGCACCGCCCGACGCCCGGCGCGGAGATACAGCCTCCGGCCACCACCGCGATCGCCATTACGACGGTCATCAGCCACAGGCGGCGCAGCAGCGCGGTACGCGCCTGCGGCCCGCCGGTGCAGACATAGCACGCGCCGGTATAGATATAGTTGCCGGATACATCGCGGTAGAAGTCATTGAGATGGTCGCGGCGTCCCCGCCGCTTTTTTTCCTCGGCCATTACAGGATGCCGGTCATGTCGTAATCATCCAGCCACTTTTCCGCCGCGGCGCACACGCCCCGCAGGCAGTTTTCGTCAAAGGGGCTTTCCAGACCGGCGTTCCGCAGCAGCTCAGTGAAGGTACGGCTGCCGCCCTGCTCGGCGTAGGCCATATAGTGCTTCCACGCATTGGCCGGATCCTTCTGGATCATGGCCCAGAACTCCAGCGACACGGTCTGCGCCAGACAGTAGTCGATGTAGTAGAAGGGGGAAGCGTAGATATGGGTCTGGCGCTGCCAGCGGCGGCCCTCGGTATAGAAGGGCAGGTCGCTGTCGTTCATGTTGAGCCAGGGCGTATAGACGGCGGTCAGCTCTTTCCAAGCGGCATTGCGCTCTGCGGGCGTCATGTCGGGCTTCTCGTAGACGATATGCTGGAAGTGATCCACCATGGTGCCGTAGGGAATGAACGTCAGCGCCCCGGCCAGATGGCTGTACAGGAACTTGCGGGTATCCGGGCCGAAGAAGCCCTCGGCCCACGGCCACGCAAAGAACTCCATGCTCATGGAGTGTACCTCGCAGGCTTCCATGGTGGGCCAGATATAGCTGGAGGGGATGCGCTTGCGGTTGACCCAGCTGGCAAAGGCGTGGCCGGCCTCGTGGGTCACCACCTCCACGTCATGCTGGGTGCCGTTGAAGTTGGCGAAAATGAAGGGGACCTCGTAGTCGCCCAGACTGGTGCAGTAGCCGCCGGCCCGCTTGCCCTCGGTGCTCAGCACGTCCAGCAGCTCGTTGTCCAGCATGGTGCGGAAGAATTCCTTCGTCTCCGGCGACAGCTCGCCGTAGAACTTCATACCCTGCGCCAAAATGTCGTCAGGCGTGCCAACGGGGCGGGGGTTGCCGGAACGGAACTCCAGCGCCGCGTCCGCGAAGCTCAGGGGATAGCTCTTGCCCAGCCGCTCCGCCTGCTTGCGGTAGATCTTGTCGGCCACCGGCACCAGATATTTCTGCACCGCGGCGCGGAACTTCTCCACGTCCTCCTTGGTGTAGCAGTTGCGGGTCATGCGGTAGTAGCCCAGCGTGGTATAGCCCTCATAGCCCAGCTTCTTGCCCATGGTGTCCCGCAGGTGCACCAGCTTGTCGTACAGGGTGTCCAGCTCCTCGGCGTGCTCCATGGACCACTGGGCGTCGGCCTTCCATGCCGCCAGACGGCGCGCGTCGTCAAGATCCGTTTTCATAGGCTGCAGCTGGGACAGGGTGTAGACCTTGCCCTCGAAGGGGACCTGCGCCGAAGCCAGCAGCTTTTCGTACTCCTGCGTCAGCTCGTTCTCCTGCTGCATTTCCGGAATGATCTCCGGGGAGAAGCTCTTGCGGGCGATCTCGGTATTCAGGAACATCAGATCGCCGAATTCGGCGGTAAAGTCCTTGCGGAACGGGGAGGCCAGCATAGCGGCCTTCCATGCCTGCTCATACTCCTCCAGCTCCGGCCCGAAGGTGTTCCAGAACTTTTCCTCCGCGTCATAGAAGGCGTCGCGGGTGTCGATAGAGTGGCGGACGGATGCCAGCGTCGCCTGCGTCTCCACGGAGCGGGACGCTGCCTGCTGATCCAGAAAGGCCTGCCGCGCCTCCTCATAGGACGCCGCGTGCTCCAGCCGCTGGGTCAAAGCGGCCATCTGCTGCTTGACTGCTTCCGTATCAGGGCGCTGATAAGGCATCTCTGAAAATTTCATGGTCGGTTCCTCCTTGTTGTATTGCGCAGCCAGTGCGGTCAGGCTGCCGGTTTGCCGTATTGCTATTGCTGGCGGTTGTAAATGGCGCTGACCGCCGCGCGGTTCCCGCCGATGAATACCACCGCCGCGATGGCCGTTACCATCATGAAACCGGTCAGCACCGTGCGCGGCATCAGCACAGCCGTCAATGCGCCCGCCGCCAGCTGGCCGGTCAGGCTTCCGGCGGTGTTCAGCATGTTGAACGCACCGTTGAAGCGGCCCTTTTTCTCGTCCGGCACATAACTCTGCGTGGCGGAAATGCGGATGGTATAGCTGGTCACGCCCAGTATGCCGTTAAGGAAGCACAGGATCGCCATGACCGGGATCGCCGTATAGAGGTAAAAGCCCTCTGACAAAGATATGATAATGTATACGACCAGCGCAATGGTGTATTTGTATTTTGTGGGGAGCTGTACCTTATAGTGGAGCAGACCGCCTATTGCGCGGCCCACCAGCGCCATGCCCCACACCAGCATGTAGACATACTCGCCGTTTTCAAACGTGCCCTTGAAGTAGGGCAGCGTGATGACCTGTGACGCGCCGCTGGCCAGACAGCTGAATGTGAAATACGCCGCCACCGCCAGCAGGCCCTTTTCGCCGGACAGGTACAGGAAACCCTCTTTGATATCCAGTAGCAGCCGCCGTCCGGAGCTTTGCTGCGCGGTCAGATTCTGCTTCTGCTGCTCGATATATTTTTCTTCCGCCCGGATTTGGGTCTCCGCGATGGCCGCGATCAGGAAGCACACGGCGTTGCCCGCCAGCAGCGGTGCGATGCCCACCTTATTGTAAATGAATGTAGCCACCGGGATCATCACGGCTGCCAGCGTTTCCAGCACGCTGGCGATGGAGTAGGCCTTGGAGTAGTTCCCCTCGGTGATAAGCAACGGATAAAAGCTGTCGTATGCTACCATGTATATGCTGTTGATGGAGCCGATAACGAAGCATCCCACCGCCAGCACCGGAAAGCTGAACCATCCGCGGCTGAGGATCAGCGCCGCCCCGAGGTAGAGCCCCGATGAAATGAAATCCAGCGTATAGATCGTTTTCTTTCGGGAAAAGCGATCTAAAATCGCGCCGGAGAAAATGGGCATCACGATCTGCGGCACCGTAAAGGTGGCGATATAGATGGCGTACAGCATGCTGGACTGGGTATAATCCAGCACCAGCAAACTCAGCGCGAAACCCGACATGCTGTTGCCCAGCATGGAGACGACGCTGCCCAGCGTAATGATCGTAAAGTCCCTTGTCCACAGGGAACGTACATTTTTCTTTGCTTCCACGATTTTAACTCATAACCACAGCAACCCTGCCGCTGTCTCCCTCTTTTTCACAGGCAAAATAGTATTATTGTTAACCATTATAGCTGATTCTTACCAAATAAGCAAGAGTATTGTTCATCAGTTTTATCAATTTTCGTTGTTTTATCATTTTTCTTTATCAGTCTAAAGGACTATTTTGCCAGAAAATTGGAACAAAAAGGAAGGAAATCCAACAAAAAACGTCCATGAGGAAAAAACGCCGCCGCAGGAAATTCCTGCGGCGGCACGGTATTATTCTGTCAGTAGCACAGGCATTTCTCCGCCTGAAGCCGGAAAGCGATGGTTTCTCCCGGCGTGGCTGTCCCGATATCTGCAGCGGAGGCGCGGATCAGCGCCGCGTCCGGTGCGTGTTCCGGCTGGAGCAGCACCACAGAGCTCCCCAGATCCTGAATGACCCGGAAAACACGGGCAGTGTAGGGGCCGTCTCCCAGAGCGATGGCGCTGTCGGGGATGGCTACGGTGGCCTGTTCGGCATCGGCCTTCAGCGGCAGGGTGATGTCCCAGCCGTCAACGCGGACGCCGTCGCCGCAGCGCCGGGCGGGCAGGAAGTTGCGGCAGCCTGTCAGCCGGGCGGCGTCCTGCGTGGCGGGATGCTGCACCAGCGTTTTCATATCCGTCACAGGGGAGGAGACACCGTTTTCCATGACGCAGACGGTCTTGCAGTTGCGGTAGCACTCGCCCAGATCGTGGCTGACCCACAGGATCGGGCCGCCGAAACCGGCCAGCAGATCGGCCAGCTCCAGCTCGAGGTTCCATTTGAGAAAGCTGTCCAGCGCGGAAAACGGTTCGTCCAGCAGGATGGCCCGGGGCTCCGACGCCAGAATACGGGCCAGCGCCACACGCTGCTGCTGGCCACCGGAGAGCTGGGCGGGATATTTCTTCTCCAATCCCTCCAGCTGGAAGCGGCGGAGCTGCTCTGCCGCCCGCTGCTGCTTCTCGGCGTGGCTGCCGGTGCGGATACCGCACTGGATGTTCTGGGCCACGGTCATGTTGGGGAACAGAGCGTACTGCTGGAAGAGATAGCCAACCCGCCGTTGCTGGGGCATCAGGTCGATGTGCTTCTCGCTGTCAAACAGCGTCTCACCGTCCAGCACGATGCGGCCCTTATCCGGCGTCATGATACCGGCGATGCACTTGAGGGTCACGCTCTTGCCGCAGCCGGAGGCACCCAGCAGCGCCATGGTGCCGCTGCCGGTCTCGAACTTTGAGCGCAGGGTAAAGCTGCCCAGCTTCTTTTCGATATCCACGATGAGGCTCATGCGGTCTGCCTCCTTCCCCGGCCGGAAGCGGTCAGCAGGTTTTTCTTCTCCAGCATGTTCACTATCAGCAATATCACGGCGGAGATGCCCACGTTCACCAGCACCCATTTCAGGGCCAGCGCGTCGTTGTTGATCTGCCACAGCTGATAGACGGTGGTGGACACAGTGGCGGTCTTGCCGGGGGTATAACCGGCAATCATGGAGGTGGCACCGTACTCGCCCAGTGCGCGGGCGAAGGCCAGCACCGCGCCCGCCAGCACGCCCTGACGGCAGTAGGGCATGCGGATGTGCCAGAAGATGTAGGTATTGGACAGGCCCAGCGTCTGTCCGGCGTAGGCCAGCGTCTCGTCAAAAGCCTCGAACGCGCCGCGGACGGTGCGGTACATCAAGGGGAATACCACCACCACCGTGGCGAAGATGGCCGACCACCATGTCATCACCAGCCGGATGCCGAAAGTCTCCAGCACCCATGCGCCGATGAGCCGTTTGGGGCCCAGCACACGCAGCAGCAGATAGCCCACCACCGTCGGCGGCAGGACAAGGGGCAGCGTCAGGATCACGTCCAGAATACCTTTGACCAAACGCGGGAGCTTTGCGATATAGTACGCCGCGGCGATGCCCGCGAAGAACACCACCACCGCGGAAATGGCGGCGATACGCAGCGAGTTTAAGAGGGGATACCAATCCATGAGGGAACCTCCTGAAAACGGGATGTGGGCAGGGCGCATGAAGCGCCCTGCCCGGTAAAGGGAAATCAGTATGTAATTACTTGCTCAGGGGGGTGAACAGCACCTTCTCGAACTCAGCGGAAGCCTCGGCGGTCTGGAGATAAGCCAGGAACGCGGCGGCAGCATCCTGCTGGGCGGAGGTGTTCAGCACGGCGGCGGGATAGATGACCTGACCGCACATGTCGGCGGTAGCCTCAGCGGCCACGGACAGACCGGCGGAGTAAGCGTCGGAGGCATAGATGATGCCGCAGTCCACGATGCCCTCAGACACGGCGGTGGTGACTT
Source organism: bacterium (assembly GCA_963640475.1). GTDB lineage: Bacteria > Bacillota > Clostridia > Oscillospirales > Oscillospiraceae > Vescimonas. The sequence goes on from CAVHYW010000004.1 coordinate 12,728, forward strand.
CCTTCACGTTGGAGCCGTAGGTCAGATTCGCGGCGATGGCAGCCTCGTCGATCTCGTAGTAGGCAAAGATCTTCTTGGTGTACTGGCCCACGGGCACGTCCTCGTTGCCGATGGCCAGCGTCACTTCGCCGTTCTTCAGCAGCTCGGCCAGCTTATCGAAGCTGTCGATGCCCTTGTCGCTGCCATCGGCCACGGCCAGAACCACCTTGTTCTCCAGCAGGTCCAGACGGCTGCCCTCGACCAGCATGTCCAGACCATCGGGGTTCTTGTCGGCGTCATCCTTCAGGGTGCCGTCCAGCTGATTCATCTGCTTGGGAGCAGCGGAAATGAACAGGTCGCAGGGAGCGCCTTCCTTGATCTGGGTGTACAGCTTGCCGGAGGAATCGAAGTTGAAGTTGATCTTCACATTCTCGTTCTCAGCCATGTACTTTTCGCCGATGGCGGTCAGGGACTCGGTCAGGGAGGCGGCGGCGAACACCGTCAGCTCCACGGTCTCGGCGGGGGTCTGCTGATCGTCAGCATTGTTGTCGTTGTTGGCGTCGGCGTTGTTGTTGCCGCAGGCCACCAGGCTCAGCGCCATGACCAGCGCCAGCAGCAGGGAAATAAACTTTTTCATCTTGGTTTTCCTTTCTTGGTTGGTTCTATTTTTATCGTATCGCAATTCTATTGCGAGGATAACGGTTTCCAAAATCATACGCCCACCGGGCGTATGACGCTTCTTATTTGCCGAAGGGACAGATGGGGTAGTGGCACTCCTTGCAGCCGAGGCACAGCCCACCCTCGCCCAGCGCCGCAATGTCGGCGCGGGTGACGGGCACATCCGCCGCCACACGGGGCAGCAGCAGGTCGAACACGGTAGCGCCCGCATACATGACGCAGCCGGGCAGACCCATCACGGGCATACCGTCGTCAAAATAGCCTAGCAGGAACATGGCGCCGGGCAGCACCGGCGCGCCGTAGGCCACGATGTTGGCGCCCGCGGCCTTGATGCCGCCGGGGGTGTTGTCATCGGGATCGACGCTCATGCCGCCGGTACACAGGATCATGTCAGGCCGCTTCTCCCGCATGGACAGCACCGCGTCACGGACGTTCTCCACGCCGTCGCCGGAGTAGACTACCTCCAGCGTTTCGATGCCGTAGGCTTTCAGCTTATCCATCACCACGGGGGTGAAGGTATCCTTGATAAGACCGCTTTTCACCTCGCCGCCGGTGGCGACGATGCATGCGGTTTTCCGTACATAGGGCCGCAGCGCCAGCAGCGGCTCCGTGCCCGCGGCACGCTCGGCCTTTTGCAGCTTTTCCTCTTCAATAATGAGGGGGATCACCCGCATGCCCGCCAGCTTATCGCCCTTGCGGACGGCGGTGCCGCCCTTGCGGGTGGCGATCATCACCTCGTCCTGACCGTTTACTGCGATCAGCCGCTGGGAGTCCACCAGAAACACGCCGTCGCAGGCGGCTTTCAGCTCGATCTTGCCCTCTTTTACCTCGCTGCGGGTCATGTTCTCCTGCCCACACAGGGCCAGAAGCCGTTCCGCCGCGTCGTTCTCATGTACCATGCCGGGGGTCATTTCCCAGACGTAGAGGTGCTCCTTGCCCATGCTCAGCAGCACGGGGATATCCTCCTCCGTGACCACATGGCCCTTGCGGAAGCGGGCGTCCTTGTACTTGTCCTTGATGATCTGGGTCATATCGTGGCACAGCACATGGCCCACGGCGTCCTCGGTTCGTATCAGCTTCATTTCAGCACCTCGATCTTATCTCCGGCCTGCACGCGGCCTTCCCTTATCACGATGGCAAAGATACCTTCGGTGGGCATTACGCACGTTCCGGCGGTTCGCCTGATCTCGCAGTCATTGTGGCACTGCTTGCCGATCTGCGTGACCTCCAGCTCTGCCTCTCCGATCCGCAGACGGGTGCCGACGGGGAGGGTCTTCAGCACTATGCCGCGGGTGTTGATGTTTTCGGCGAACACCCCCGCGTCCAGCGGAATGGGGCAGGCCGCACGCATGGTATCCACGCTTTCATCCGCCAGCAGGCTCACCTGCCGGTGCCAGTCGCCCGCGTGGGCGTCGCCCACAATGCCATGATGCAGCCTCAGGTCGATGTACGGCACCTGATGCTTGCGCGTGCCCTTTCTCTCGCTGATATTGACTGCGGTCACATGGGCCATTTTCTATTCCTCCGCTTCATATGGCATCCATTCTTTGTCTCTCGATTTTACCACTTATGCCACATTCAATTCAAATTAAACGTTCGGCATTATCGGATTTTCTGACGGAATTATCGGATTATTCTTGACAGAACAGGTCGAAGCCACTATGATACAGGGGAAAGGCAGGTGCTGCGTCATGGTGGATGGCAATATCATACTGTCCGTCGCCAAGGCGATGGAGCTGCTGCAAGCGCTGAGTCAGGCGGGGAAACCCCTGTCACTGAAGGAACTGTCCGAGCAGTGCGGCTATCCCAAAAGTACGGTTTTCGGTCTGCTGACCACCATGCGGACATACGACGTGATCGCGCAGGACGCGGAGGGCAAGTATACGCTGGGGCTGCGGCTGTTTGAGTACGGGCGGCAGGTGGAGCGGTCATGGGACATCTCTCTGGTGGCCCGTCCCTATATGGAGCAGCTGTGCCAGCAGACCGGCGCGTCGGTGATGCTGTCCATCTGTGAGGGTGACAGCGTCATCACGCTGGATCAGGTGGAGGCAAGGGACAAGCTGCGCATCGTCTCGGACGTGGGTGCGCGGCTTCCCATCTACTGTACCTCACAGGGCAAGGTGTTTCTGGCCCACCGGCCGCCGCAGGAGGTGGAAAAGTTCCTCCGGCGGCAGAGCATGACGCCCTTCACGCCCCATACCATCATCGACCCCGCCGCGCTGATGCAGGAGATACGCCTGTGCCGCGCCAACGGTTACGCCATCGAAAACGGCGAGTATAAGATCGGTCTGCGCTCCATTTCCGCGCCGGTCCATACGGTGGAGGGCGAGGTCAAGTACACCATTGGGGTGATCGGCATGTTCCGCAGTACCCATTCCGATGAATTTCATGCCGCTGTGGAGCAGGTCTGTGCCACGGCCTCCATGCTCTCGGCGGCGCTGGGCTATCGAAAAAAGGAGGAGACTTTATGAGCTATACAGCGGCGGTCATTACCGTCAGTGATCTGGGCAGCAGGGGACAGCGGAAGGATACCAGCGGCCCCGCCGTCTGTGGCATGCTGGAGGAGGCGGGCTTTACCGTCGTCCATACCGCCATCGTGCCGGATGAAAAGGAACAGATCAGCGCGGCGCTCCGCGACTGCGCGGATGAAAAGAAGATCGGCCTGATCGTCACCACCGGCGGCACGGGCCTGTCGCCCCGTGATGTGACGCCGGAGGCTACGCTGGCGGTGCTGGAGCGGGAGATCCCCGCCATCCCGGTGGCCATGTGGGTGGAGGGATTGAAGATCACACCCCGCGCCATACTGTCCCGCGCTGTGGCGGGTACACGGGGCAGCAGCCTGATCCTCAACCTGCCCGGCTCGGAAAAGGCGGCGCGGGAGAACCTGACCGCCGTGATCGGCGCACTGGAGCATGCCATGCACATGATCGCCGCCGAAGGCCACGGATAACGGAACTTGACTTCTAGGATCTGGCGCACCCTTCCATCATGCGGAAGGGTGCGCTTTTTCCGTGGAAGCTGGCGGACGCCTTGACATTTTTTGCCGGACGTATTACAATAGCCCCGTCAATGCCGCAGTGTGCGGCTTTTTCAAACACGGGCGGTTAGACACGACTAACCGCATGATACGATCAAAGGAGACGGAATGAAGGACAACGAACTGCAATTTGACCGCACCTGTCATGTGCTGTACTCCAAGCCCTGCAAAAAAGAGATTCAGCAGAAGATCGCCCTCCATTATCCGCCGGAGCAGCGGGAAACGGTGTGGGAGCAGGTGCAGCGGCAGTATGTGGCGTTTCTCGCCGACTGGCGCACCGATCTGGGCGGCAAAAAGAACTTCCACAACGGCGCGGGCGGTACCTATGACTGCATCGCCATCCTAAGCTACTACGTCGTCTGCAAGGCGGTGACCTCCTTCCGGGAGATCGAGGAGATGGAGGAAAACCTGATCCTGCCTGCCTTCCGCAGGCTGCGCTTCGTGGACTGCAACAAGCCCTTCTGGCGCAGGCTCATGTATCAGGCGTTCACCTCGGCCAAGGGGCGCTGCGACAAGTGGCACGATTACGAGATGAAGGTTGCCCCTTATGAGAAGGACAAGCCCATCTATTATGAATTTACGGCGTGCCCCGCGGCGGAATTTGCCCTCAAGAACGGGCTGACGGACATCATGCCTGCCCTGTGCAATGTGGACTTTGCGTCCATGGAGCTGATCCACGCGCGGCTGGTGCGCACCACCACCTGCGCCAACGGCTGCAAATGCGACTATACCATCTGCGGCGACCGGGACGAATATTTGAAGGAGCATCCCGAATACCGGGATGAAGCGGGCTATCGGAGGAATGTATGAAATACCATATTGAAAAGAACACCGTGCAGGAGACGCTGGTGATCCCCATGTACGGACGGAAAATGTGCTCGGAGCTGTTCCCGCGGCTGTTTTATGATGAAACGGCCGTCCGGCTCATGGATGAGATCGATTACGATTTCACGGCGCTGGAGAAGAAGTCCAAAAGCCTGATGCAGCGCTTCGGCTTTCTGGAGGCTGCCATGCGGCAGAACGATCTGGCGTGGGAGGTGCGCGACTATCTGCGCACCCATCCCAATGCGGCGGTGGTCAATTTGGGCTGCGGACTGGATAGTACCGGCCGAAACTGCGATAACGGCAAGTGCAAGATCTACAATCTGGATTTCCCCGCTGTGATCGACGTGCGCAATGAGCTGCTGCCTGCCGGAGAGCGGGAGGAGAACATCCTCTGTGATTTGAACGACACCTCGTGGTTCGGGAAGATCGATGCGTCCAATGGTGTGGTGTTCTTCGCGGCGGGGGTGTTCTACTATTTCCAGACAGAGCAGGTCAAGATGCTGGTGCAGGCCATGCACGCCACCTTCCCTGACGGACGGCTGGTGTTCGACGCGGCCAACAGAAAGGCCGTGAAGCTGATGCTGAAAACGTGGATCAAGACCGCCAACATTCAGGATGTGGGCGCGTATTTCGCTGTGGTAGACGCTAAGAAGGAGCTGTCGCCATGGGCGTTGGGCATGCGGGTGTCCAGCCGCGGCTACATGCTGGGCTATCAGGATCTGAACGATCCCTCCGTCAGCGGCTTTTTCCGCTTTTTGGCCAAGGTGGGCGACAACATGATGAACATGCAGATCGTCCGATTGGAGTTTTAATGCCATAAGAAAAGACCTCCGGGGTTCCGGAGGTCTTTCTTTATCATTTCTTTTCGTCGGGCAGCAGGTCGGTCATGCTCTTGAGACTGATGCCCAGCGTGGACATATTGTGCAGCAGGGCAGAGGTGGTAGGCGGCAGAACGCCCGCCACGCCCAGCACGATCAGCGAGAAGTTGAAGCCCACGATGAACCGGTAGTTCCGGTGAATGCGGGCCATCAGCGCCTCGCCCAGCTTCCGCAGCGTCACCAGCTCGAACAGATCCTCCGACGCGATGGTGATGTCGGCGATCTCCCGTGCGATGGCCGCACCGGTGGAGATGGCGATGCCTGCGTCGGCCTCCGACAGGGCGGGGGAGTCGTTGACGCCGTCGCCCACCATGATAACGGTGCGCCCGGCGGCCTTTTCCTGACGGATGAACTCCGCCTTATCCTCCGGCAGGACCTCCGCGTACACGGCGTCCACGCCTACCTGACGGGCCACGGCCTCGGCGGTCTTGCGGTTGTCGCCGGTCATCATGACCACCTTGGAAATGCCGCAGTCGTGCAGCGCCTGTACGGCGGCGCGGGCTTCATTCCGCAGGGGGTCGAAGATGCAGATAACGGCGGCCAGCTCTCCGGCGATGCACAGATACAGGTGAGAGTAGGCGTCGGGCAGGCTGTTGAACTTGTCCATCTCGCCCTCCGGTACACGGCAGCCCTCGTCCTCGAACACGAAGTGGGCGCTGCCGATCAGCACCGATTTGTTTTCCACCATGCTGGAGATGCCGTGGGCCACCACATACTGCACCTGAGAGTGGTATTCCTCATGGGACAGGCCGCGGTTCTTGGCCTCCTCCACCACGGCATTGGCCATGGAGTGGGGGTAGTGCTCTTCCAGACAGGCGGCCAGCCGCAGCATATCCGGCTCCTTGTAATTGCCGAAGGTGACGATCTGTGCAACCTTGGGGGTGGCGTAGGTGAGGGTGCCGGTCTTGTCGAATACGATGGTGTCGGCCTTGGCCACGGCCTCCAGAAAACGTCCGCCCTTGACGGAGATGCGGTGGCCGCTGCTCTCCCGCATGGCGGACAGCACCGCAATGGGGATAGCCAGCTTCAGCGCGCAGGAGAAGTCCACCATCAGCACCGCCAGCGTCTTGGTGATGTTGCGGGTCAGCACATACGTCAGCGCCGTGCCGCCCAGCGTATAGGGCACCAGCCGGTCAGCCAGACGGGCGGCCTTGTCCTCAGCGGTGGATTTCAGCTTCTCCGACTCCTCGATCATGTGAACGATGCGGTCATAGCGGCCGCTGCCGGAGGCTTTCTCCACCTGAATGACGCATTCGCCCTCCTCGGCCACGGTACCGGCGTACACATAGCTGCCGGGCCGCTTGGGAACGGGCATGGATTCGCCGGTCATGGAGGACTGATTTACCATAGCCTCGCCGGAGACCACCTTGCCGTCCAGCGGGATCATGCTGCCGGTGCGTACCACCACGCAGTCACCGGCCTTCACGTCGGAGACGGAGACCAGCACCTCGGTGTCGTTCACCTGAAGCCAGACCTTGTCCACGTTCAGGCTCATGGCACCGGCCAGATCGGCCACGGATTTCTTATGGGTCCACTCCTCCAGAATTTCGCCCAGTCGAAGCATGAACATGACGGAGCCGGCGGTGGAGAAGTCGCCCCGAACGATGGACACCGTTACGGCGGTGGCGTCCAGCACCGCCACGGACAGCTTGCCGTGCCACAGTGCCTTCAGACCCTCCTTGATGTACTTCACCGAGCGGATCACCGCCAGCGCCGAGGTGACGGGGAAGGGCAGGAACAGCTTGGAGATGCACCGCCGCAGGCCGGTCATGGCCAGTTTGTCCTCAAACTCCCGGTTCAGGGCGCGGGAGGTGTGCTCCGGCACCAGCTCCATGGCCTCGGCCTTGGGGAAGGAGAAGGCCGCCAGCGCGGCAATAACGTCGCCGCGCTTTCCGGCATAGAGCACCACGGCGTCCTGGGTGCGGTCATAGACCTTTACCTCGTTTACGCCGTCAATGCCGCGCAGATAGTATTCCAGTACGTCCGCCTGGTGCAGCGTCATGTACCCGCAGTGCAGATGCACCCGCAGACGTCCGGCGGATTCGTGGAGAATGTTGCATTTCATGGTTATTCAGCTTCGGCTTCTTCCTTGGAAGTGTCCTCCACCACGGCGGCGGCAGCCTTCTGGGCGCGCTGCTCGTTGATGGCCTTGGCGTCGGCGTAGATATCCTCGGCGTTCTCACGAACGGTGGTGACGGTCTCCATCACGCTGTCCTTGGCGCGCAGCACGGCAGCGGTGGTGTGGGTGTAGACCTTCTTGGCGTCCTTGCTGCTGAGCACCTTGATACCGGCGGTGCCGAACAGCACACCGGCGGCGAACAGACCTAATTTCTTCATCGTAGATTACCTCCTGATCTGATAGATTCAGAGATCATCATACAGCTGATCTCCGCCTGTACTATATCATGAGACAGGTGAAAAATCAAGATTTTATCACGACAAAAATCACAAAATTTCGGGAAGGAATAGCAGAAAAAGGAATAAATCGGCCCAAGTGGAAGGTAGCGTATGCTAACAGGAGAAAACGCGCCCGACGGCATGACTTTTCCGCTATTTTTTCCTTGGAGGTCTTACCGCTTCCCGCGGCGGCGGTTGACAATCCGGAGACGGCGGGCTATAATTTACCCATACCGATTGTGGAGGTCAAAGCATGAAGCAATGCATGGATGCGGACAATCTGCACCGCAGACTGAAAAAGATCATCGGGCAGGTGCAGGCCATCGACCGCATGATCGACGAGGATGTCCCCTGCGAGGATGTGCTGGCTCAGATCAACGCAGCCAAGGCTGCGCTGCACGGCTGCGGCAAGGTGGTGCTGGAGGGGCATATCAAGCACTGTGTCCGAGACGGCATCGAGCACGGAGATGCCGACAAGACCATCGAAAGCTTTACCAAGGCGGTGGAGCGGTTTTCCAATATGGGCTGAACATAAAAAAGAAGGGCGACGCCCTTCTTTTTTTCTTGACAAGTGATACCCATAGGGGTATAGTATACATATACCCCCTATGGTATAAAAGGAGAAATCGCTATGAAATCACTGATGGAAAAGCTGGAGCACCTGATGGAGCTTGGCGGCATCAAAAAGGATGTCACCCTGCTGGTGATCTCCGGCATCGCGGTCATTTGCAGTCTGGCAAAGTGGCAGCCGCTGCCCTTTGATATGGCGTGGGTGGCCATCATTCTGTGCGGTGTTCCCATTGTGCTGGAGGCCATCATCGGTCTTGTCACCGCCTTTGACATCAAGGCGGACGTGCTGGTGTCGCTGGCGCTGATCGCCTCGGTGTGCATCGGACAGGACTTTGCCGCCGGTGAGGTGGCCTTCATCATGCAGCTGGGCGGCCTGCTGGAGGAGCTGACGGTGGCAAAGGCCCGGGCGGGCATCGAAAAGCTGGTGCACCTGACGCCGCAGACGGCGCGCGTGCTGCGCGGCGGCAGCGAGGAGGTCATTCCTGCGGAGCAGGTGCGGGTAGGCGACCGCATCCGCGTGCTGCCGGGCGAGGGCGTCCCTGTGGACGGCGTGATCGTTTCGGGCCAGACCTCCATCAATCAGGCGGTCATGACCGGCGAGTCCCTGCCGGTGGATAAAACGGTGGGAGACGCCGTATCCAGCGGTACGGTGAACCAGTTCGGCGCCTTTGAGATGGAGGCCGCCAAGGTGGGAGAGGACAGCTCCATCCAGCGGATGATCCGGCTGGTGCAGTCCGCCGACGCGGGCAAGGCCAAGATCGTGGGCATCGCGGATCGCTGGGCCACATGGATCGTGGTCATTGCACTGACCGCCGCGGCGCTGACGTGGCTCATTTCCGGACAGATCATCCGGGCCGTCACCATTCTGGTGGTATTCTGCCCCTGCGCACTGGTGCTGGCGACGCCTACGGCCATCATGGCGGCCATCGGCAACGCCACCAAGCATGGCTTCCTTGTCCGCGAGGGAGACGCGCTGGAGCGGCTGGCCGGCGTGAAGGTGATCGCCTTTGACAAGACCGGTACGCTGACCTACGGCGCACCGGAGGTGGTGACCGCCGTCAGCGTGCGGGAGGAAATACCTGACGAAGAGCTGTACCGGCTGGCGGCATCGGCCGAGCAGATGTCGGAGCATCCGCTGGGCAAGGCCATCGTCAGCTGTGGGAAAAAGGCGGGTATCCGACCGGCGGCAGCAGACGATTTTCAGATGCTTCCCGGACGCGGCGTGTGCGCTGCGGTAGAGGGAAAGACGATTCTGGCGGGCAATCCGGAGCTGCTGCGGGAGCACGGCGTTGCGCTGACGGTCCCGCAGGAGGCTGAGCGCCGCATGGAGCAGGGCTGCACCGTCACCTATGTAGCGGTGGACGGGGCGTTTACCGGCTATATCGCCCTTTCCGACACCCTGCGCAGCGAGAGTGCCGCCATGATCGACGCGCTGTCGCGGCTGGGTGTGCAGCCGGTGCTGCTGACCGGCGACCATGAGAACGCTGCCAGAGCCATTGCCGGACAGCTGCATATCCAAAAGGTGCAGGCCAACTGCCTGCCGGAGAATAAGCTGACCGCCATCGACGGTTATCAGGCCGCCGGGCAGGGCGTGTGCATGATCGGCGACGGCATCAACGACGCACCGGCCCTGAAGAAGGCGGCGGTGGGCATCGCCATGGGCGGCGTGGGCAGCGATATCGCCGTGGACGCGGCGGATATCGCGCTGGTGGACGACGAGGTGAAGGAGCTGCCCCATCTGATCGCCCTGTCCCATCGGATGATGACTACCATCAAGCTGAACATGACCTTTTCCATGCTGCTGAACTTTGTGGCCATCGTGCTGGCCATCATCGGCACGCTGGATCCAGTGGTGGGTGCGCTGGTACATAACGCAGGCTCGGTGCTGGTCATCACCAACTCGGCATTTTTATTGAACTGGAAAAAGAAATAAATCATTGGGAGGAAACACAAAATGGTCATGAAAATTATTGCACTGGTCATCGGCATCCTGATCCTCGCTGCCGGACTGTACTATCTCTCCAAAGAGAAGCACGATCCGGAGTCCCGCAAGATCTACGGCATTGTCAGTGCCGTGGGCGGCGTGATCGCCGTGGCGGCGGCTCTGCTGCTGGTGCTCTGACCGATACCGCACGCAAATACGAAAAAGCGGGCCAACGCCCGCTTTTTCGCTGCCTCCTAGGGGTTGTATCCGGGGAGTGGTTCTGTTATACTAAAATATAGTAAGGCTTGCGGAGGGTTTGAAAATGAAAGTGGAACAGTTCGTCATGGCGTATGGCGTGGAACAGGACAGGCTGCGGGCCATCCTGCCGGAGGGCTTTGTGTCGCTGCGGCCGGTGCTGCGCATTAATGCGGAGGTCAGGGAGGACTGCGGCGGCTATGTGGAGTTCAATACCGCCGTGGAAAAGGACGGTGTCCGGGGCTGGCTCAACATCGGCTTCTGGAACGATGTGCCCTATGAGCGGGACGGGAAAACGGTGACATTCAAGACCGGTTTCCTTGAGATATGCTTTACCGGCGTGGGGATCGAGGGCTCCTGTCCGGCGGAAAAGGATAACGCGGGGTGCTTTTTCCTTGGCGAGGGGCTGAGAACGCCGGAGCTGATCGCCAGTGGGAAGGAGTTCTGCGACTGTGCGTTCCGTTGGAACTTCACGGCGGAGGATGCCCATGGTGTCAGCATCGGAAAGACGCTGCCCGCCTATCCCACCGAGGTCAAGACGGTCTATCCCAAGGAGGCGTTCACCGTCGAAAACGCGGCAAGCATCCCCTGTCAGCAGGTGCTGGGGACGTATGTGGTACGCTTCCAACGGTGATATCTGGAAAAGAAAAATAGGGAAAAGAGACGGTGCGCGAGTACCGTCTCTTTTGATGTGATACCTTCGATCTCATAGAAGGCGAGGGTGTCGGTTTGTTCGCACGGCATGAATGATTGACGCCGTGCGGCAGACAAAATTGAGAAAAATTTTTTGTTAAAAATTGCGCATATTTCTTTAACGCTTTTCGTGAATGAAGTGGAAAACGCGGATTTTTTGAAACATTTGCACAATTTTAGATGGCTGCATATAGTGGAAACGACGAAAAAAGGACTTGACAATTGTTAAAAATTGCGCTAACGTAGGGCAATAATAATTGAAGGAGGTCCTAAGAATGGTACACTATATTCTCTTGAAGCTGACGAAAGACGCGGATGTGACCAGCATCTATTTCCGCTGCCGCAAGGCATGCGCAGAATTGGAAATGGAGCTGCCCTTTGTGCATGATACGAATGTGTACCGCTGCGAAACCGAGAGGGACTCCAACGCGGATATCATGGTGGTCATGCATCTGGACGGGCCGGAATATCTGAACGACTATCTGCGCCATCCCAAGCGGCAGGCGCTGGTGGATGAGATGAAGGATTATGTGTTGGAGCGAATGTCCTTTGATGAAAAGGAAGCCTGTTGAACGGGCAGCGATCAACATCCCCACATAGAGAAGGAAGCGGCACAAATGTGCCGCTTCCTTCTCTATGTGGAAAACCGGAGATATCGTTTTATTCCGCGAGGGTGACCAGCTTTGCCGTGCGCTGCTCCATGGGGACATAGTGATCCTTGATGGTGACGGCGCGGTAGGCGGGACGCATGATCCGGTGGCAGGTCACCACCTCCTCGATGCGGTTGGCGCACCAGCCCGCGATACGGGCGGAGGCGAACAACGGCGTGAACACATCCTCGGGGATGCCCAGCATGGTGTAGACAAGACCGGAATACATGTCCACGTTGGCGCACATGGGCGTGTCGTTATGGCGGCGCTCCTGCACCAGCGGGATGCCCAGCTCCTCCACCTTTTGCAGCAGGGCGAAGTCCTCGGCGTAGCCCTTGATCTCCGCCATATGCTGTGCGTACTTTTTCAGCAACACCGCGCGGGGATCGGAGATGGTATACACCGCATGGCCCAGACCGTAAATTTTGCCGGATTTATCACCGGTCTCGCCGTCCAGCAGCTTGTTCAGATAGTCACGGATAGAGCCGTCGTCGTGGGGGTCTACATTCTCCTTGATGTACTGGAACATCTCCATGACCTTGGCGTTGGCGCCGCCGTGCAGCGGGCCCTTCAGGGAGCCTACCGCGCCGGCGATGGCGCTGTAGGTATCCGTGCCGCTGGAGGACATGGCACGGCAGACGAAGGTGGAGTTGTTGCCGCCGCCGTGCTCGGCATGCACCATCAGCATCATATCCAGCAGATGGGCCTCCTCCTCAGTATACTGCTTGTCGGGCCGGATCATCCGCAGGAAGTTCTCCGCCGTGGACAGCTCATCCTCCGGGAAGTGGATGTGCAGGGAATCCCCCTGAAAGTAATGGCGCTTCACCGCGTAGGCGTTGGCCACGATAGAGGGGAAGCAGCCCACCAGCTTGATGGATTGCAGCAGCATATTCTCCACCGATGTGTCGTCGGGATTGTCGTCATAGGAATACAGCGCCAGCACGCTGCGGGCCAGCTTGTTCATGATGTTCCGGCTGGGATGGCGCATGATCATGTCCTCGGTAAAGCCATCGGGCAGCTTTCTGGCCCGTTTCATGATCTCGTTGAAGTATTGCAGCTCTGTTTTGGAGGGCAGATAGCCCAGCAGCAGCAGATAGGCCACCTCCTCATAGCCAAAGGTATTGGCCTTGCGGTGGGCTTCCACGATCTCGTTCAGCTCGATGCCGCGGTAGTACAGCTGGCCGGGCTTGGGGATACGCTGGCCGTCCTGAATGAAGTAGCCCTGCACGCTGCCCACCTTGGACACGCCCGCCAGTACGCCGGTGCCGTCGCTGTTGCGCAGGCCGCGCTTCACGTCGCCCCGGTAATACTCCTCGCCGATGGCGTATTCGTTTCGGATCAGCTGGCTCAGGGAGCCTGCGAATTTCTCAAGTGTTCCGCCGTTGTTGCTCATGATGGTGTGCTCCTTTCCATAGCCGCGCCCCGTGGGCGTTCCTCAAATACGAGCCTATTATAAGCCTGTCACCACTGTTTTGCAAGTATTATTTTCGCAAAATTCATTTTTAAGCGCAGAACAATGTGAAAATTTCGTCAAACGCAAAAAAATGCATGTTACATACACAAAACTTGCATTGCGTACCTTGCAACATTCCATAAGAGGATACGCCCACGCAGTGGAGCGAAGCGGAACAAGTACCCTTGGGGTGCATCGTCCCGCGATAGAGCAATCTGCCTTCTGCCGTTGCGCCGCATCAGCGGCAGCGGCGCTGGAGTAGAGGCGATTCGATAACGGAACGAAAAAGAAAATTTCCCGTGAGCGCGTGGGAGGAAAAACTGTTTTCCGCAGAGCATAGCGCGCCGGGAAGTGAAGGAACCGGAGGTTCCTTCTGGTGCTTTTGCCTACTTTTGCCACTATTGGCAAAAGTAGGTCGCGCCGGAGCGCGAAACAACTCCATAGAAAAGCATTAAGCTTTCAGAAAAAACCGGACGGGATAACCCCGCCCGGTTCCTTTGCATAATAGCGTTTACTTCAATCTCTTGTCGCACTTCTTGCTGAGCCACGTTCCCAGCGTCTGGAACAGCTGCACCAGCAGGATCAGCAGTACCACCGCCACCAGCATCACCAGATACTTATAGCGATAGTAGCCGTAGTCAATGGCGATCTTACCCAGACCGCCGCCGCCGATGATACCGCTCATGGCGGAGTAGCCCAGAATGGTGGTCAGCGCGATGGTCACGTTTTGGATGAGAGAGGGGACGCTCTCCGGGATCATTACTTTGCAGATGATCTGCATGGGCGTGGCGCCCATGCTCTGGGCAGCCTCGATGATGTTGCCGTCTACCTCGCGGAGGCTGGTCTCCACCAGACGGGCCACGAAGGGGAAGGCTGCCGCCACCAGCGGAACGATGGTGGCCGTGGTGCCGATGGAGGTGCCGATCAGCAGGCGGGACAGGGGGAACACCATGATCATCAAGATCAGGAACGGCACGGAGCGCAGCAGGTTGATGATGACATTCAGCACCTGCATCAGCCAGCGGGGCAGGGGCAGCACGCCGCCCTTTTCGCCCACCACCAGCAGCACGCCCAGGGGCAGGCCGATGACCAGCGACAGCGCCGTACTGAGCACCGTCATGTAGAAGGTCTCCCAAATGGCGAAGGGCAGGGAGGGCAGCACCGTCATCAGATCCTGTACGGACTGGGCGCTGAACAGATTACTGTACATCGTGGTCGACCTCCTCTACCTGCACATTGGCGATGTTTTTGATAAAAGCAACAGCCCGGTCAAAGTGGGCGCTGGGGATGCCCAGCATCATGCTGCCGTAGACCTCCTCGGAGAGGCTCTGGGTGCTGGCGGAGATGACGTTGCAGAAGATGTTCTCCTCCGCCGCCAGCCGCGCCACCATGGGGATGCTGGTGGTCTTGCTGTCCTTGAACACCAGACGCACCAGCCGCTCGCCGGAGGGATCGTATACCTGCGCGTCGGCGCCGCCGGGGAACACCAGACGGCGTCCCGCGGCGGACTTGGGTGCGGCAAACACCGTGCCCACCATGCCGGATTCCGCTACCACGCCGCCGTCCAGAATGGCAACATGGCTGCAAATTTCCTTCACCACGCTCATCTGGTGGGTGATGACTACCACAGTGATGCCCAGCTTTTTGTTGATGTCCCGGATCAGCTCCAGGATCTGCCGGGTGGTGTTGGGGTCAAGGGCGCTGGTGGCCTCGTCGCACAGCAACACCTTGGGATCGGTAGCTAGTGCGCGGGCAATGGCCACGCGCTGCTGCTGGCCGCCGGAGAGCTGGGCGGGATAGGCATTGGCCTTGTCAGGCAGACCTACCAGCTCCAGCAGCTCGCGGGCGCGCTTCTCGGCGTCGGCCTTCTTCACGCCCACCAGCTCCATGGGGAAGCATACGTTCTTCAGGCAGGTCCGCTGCATCAGCAGGTTGAAATGCTGGAAGATCATGGTGATGCCCCGGCGTGCCTCGCGGAGCTGGGCGGGGGTCATGGTGTCCAGCCGCTGGCCGTTCACCACGATCTCACCGCTGGTGGGACGCTCCAGCAGGTTGATGCACCGCACCAGCGTGCTCTTGCCGGCGCCGGACATGCCGATGATACCGTAGATGTCCCCGTCCTCAATGGTAAGGGAGACGTCCTTGAGCGCGTCTACCCCTCCGGCAGTGCCGGAATCAAACGTCTTGCTGACGTGTTTCAGTTCAATCATGGACGTCTCCCTCCTTCTTCCTTACTTGCTGGCAGTCACAGCGTCCAGAGTGGTCTGCTTGCCGCCGTACAGGCCCATGGGCTCCACGTGGATGGCGGAAACAGAGACGATGTGAGTGCCGTTCTGGGCATTGAAGTCCTCCAGATAGGGCAGGTGCTGGAAGTAGTTGGCGTCCACGGTACCGTCGTCCACCACGGTGTTGGGTACAACGTAGTCATTGTAGACCTGGATGTCCAGGGTGATGCCCTTGCCGGCCAGAATAGTCTTGGCGATCTCCAGGATCTCAGCGTGGGGCGTGGGGGAGGCAGCGATAGTGATGGTCTCGCCATTCAGAGCGTCATAATCCACAGTGGCGTCATAGCCGTCGGTGGGGTTCTCCACTACGGAGACCACGGAGCCGTTATACTTCTCGTTGATGAAATCCACCACCTGCTGGCTCTCCAGAGCGGCCTTCAGGGCCAGAGTCTTGGGGGAGGTCTCGTTGCCTTCCTTCACGGTCAGAATGTTGGCGTAAGCGGAGGCGCTGCCCTCGATCAGCAGGGAATCGCTGACGGGATTCAGACCGGCGTTGATGGCGTAGTTGCTGTTGATGACGGCGTAGTCCACATCCTGCAGCTGGTTGGGCAGCTGAGCGGCCTCGGCCTCGACGATCTCAACGTTGTACGGATTCTCCACGATGTCGTTCTTGGTGGCGGTGATGCCTGCGCCGTCAGCCAGCTTGATGATGCCGTTCTCCTGCAGCAGCAGCAGGGCGCGGGCCTCGTTGGTGGTGTCGTTGGGAACGGCGATCTGGATCACGGGCTGAGTGTCGTCGCCGTCGGTGGTGTTGCTGTTGCCGCCGCAGGCGGTCAGGCTCAGGGTCAGGACCAGCGCCAGTGCCAGCGTGGCCAGCTTCACGAAGTAGTTGTGCTTTTTCATAATGTTTGTCTCCTTTTTTCATCAATTGAATTTGTGGGTGAAGAACAAAAATAAAACGGTGGCAGGTCAATCGACCTTCCACCGTTCATGACTGTTATTCATCCTGTTTCAGCAGGACGCCTTACCGTCAGGGAAAATCAGTTGACCAAATTGAGCGCGACGAAACATGCACATGCGGCACATGCACATCTCCATAGACATCATCACGGCGCTCAGCTTCTTCATCACTGATTTTCTCCTTTCCTCGGTTCTCAATGGCGTGTCTGCCTTGGATGGTGGCATGGTAACGCTTTCAACGCCATTTGTCAACCCCTTTTTTTACATTCCGGCCATTTGTAAGAAAATTCGATAGAACTCACCTACCGTTTTTGTATGTTTCGCCACAAGAGAAGCACTTGGGATAATGACGGCTGTTGGCTGCCATTCGTTGGTGATATTGCATAAAAAGAATGCCGTGCCCGCGGGCACGGCATTCTTTTTATGCTCTTTTCAAAAACCTTCTCAAGAACCATACCGCCATCACGGCGCAGACGACCTCGGAGATCACCGGCGCGTACCAGATGGCGTTGCCGCCCACGGCGAAGGCCAGCACTGCCAGCGCCGCGGCCTGGAACACCAGTCCCCGGCCCACGGAGATACAGATGGCTCCGGTGGGACGCTCTACCGCTGTCAGGAAGCCGCCCATCAGGACATTGCTGCCCAGCAGCAGATAGCACAGGCCGTACCGCCGCAGCGCCCCGGCGGCGTCCGCCACCAGTCCGGGATTTTCTTTTCCCAGGAAAATACCGGCGATCTGAGGCGCGAACACCATCACGACGGCGCAGATGACCACCGTCATGATCCCTACCGCCGTAAAGCCGTACCGCAGCAGCCTGCGATAGCCCGCCGCGTCCTCTTTGCCATAGTGATAGCTCACCAGCGGCTGGCTGCCCTGAGAGATGCCCAGCATGGTGTTGATAATAAGGGTGTTCACATAGGCGATGATGGTGTAGCACACCAGTCCGTCGTCTCCCAGACACCGCAGGATGATACGGTTGAAGAGGAAGATCATCACGCCGTTGCACAGCTCCGTCACGCCGTCGGCCACGCCGATGGGGAGGAGCCGCTTGTAGATATGCCGATCCATTTTAAACTTCACAAAATGGAAGGTGTTGTGCCCTCGCAGGAAGTGGCGCAGATAGATCACACAGGTCAGCAGCTGGGAAAGTCCCGTGGCAAAGGCTGCGCCCCAAACGCCCCAGTCAAGAAGGAAAATGGCTACATAGTCCAGCACGCAGTTGGTCAGGCATCCGGCAATGACCGTCAGGATGGCGATACGGGGATAGCCGTCGGTCTTGATGAGCACCTCCATGTTGTAGGACACGATGAAGCACACCGCAAAGGGCGCAAGTCCCCGCAGATAATCCATGGTGTACTGGTAGGTGACGCCCTTCGCGCCCAGCAGCACGGCGAACGGCTCCAGAAAGACGAACACCAGCACTGTGATGGTCAGACCGATGCACGTCAGCAGCACCGTGTTCTGGCTGAACAGGCTGTTGGCCTTTTCACCCTCGCCCCTGCCTAAGTAGATGGCGATGATGGTGCTGGTGCCCACGGCGAAGATGATGCCGATGGAGAACAGCACGTTGGTGAACGGCACCGCCAGATTCACCGCCGCCATGGCGTATTCTCCCACGCCCTTGGCCACCATCAGCCCATCCACAATGGAATACAGGCTGAACACCATCAGCGACGCCACCGTAGCGGCTACGAAATGTAGAAACTGCGATAAAAGACTGCGCTCATTGAGCATTTTAGATAGTACTCCTCACTTTCCTCCCTCAGCTTACAAAGGGGTAATATTTTTATTCTAACGAAAATTTGAAGTATTGTCAAATAGTCTTTCTGTTAAGGAGCACGATAGGAAGTGTGGATATCTCAGCGGAATACATCTGCGAAAGAAGAATAGCTAATGCTTAATATATAAAATTAGATATTTACTTATGGCTTGATCGGAGGTATAATCAACAACTGGGTGTTCTGAAAAAGGGCACTAATGGTAGAAATAAGTGATCAAATATGATAGGATATAACAGGAGGCAGTTATGGCGAATTGTGCGATCGTGGGTATCAACTGGGGCGACGAGGGTAAGGGCCGCATGGTGGATTACCTGACAGAGCAGTATGACGTGGTGGTGCGGTATCAGGGCGGCGGCAACGCCGGTCACACCGTTATCAACGACATGGGCAAGTTCGCCCTGCACCTGCTGCCCTCCGGCATCTTCCGCAAGGGCGTGATGAACGTGCTGGGCAACGGCGTTGCCATGGACTGCGAAAATCTGATCGGTGAGATCGAGACGCTCCGCGCCGGCGGTGTGGCCATTTCTCCGGAAAACCTGATGGTTAGCGACCGTGCGTCCCTGCTGCTGCCGTGGCACCGCGAGCTGGACGCGCTGGAGGAGGCCCGCCTCAAGGATAAGAAGTACGGCTCCACCAAGCAGGGCATCGCGCCGTTCTATTCCGATAAGTATCAGAAGAAAACCATTCAGGCCGGTGAGCTGCTGCACCCTGAGCATCTGAAGGCTCATCTGCAGGATCTGCTGGAGTGGAAGAACCTGATCCTCCGTGAGGTCTACGGCGCGGAGGGCTACACTGTGGAGCAGATGCTGGAGTGGTTGGATCGCTTCGGCGGTCAGGTGCGTCCCTATGTGGCCGACACGGGCCGCTATCTGCGCAAGGCACAGGCTGAGGGCAAGTCCATCCTGTTTGAGGGCCAGCTGGGCGCGCTGCGTGATCTGGACTACGGTATCTATCCCTATACCACCTCCTCCAACACCATCGCCGCTTACGCCCCTGTGGGCGCGGGCCTGCCCACCGCTAAGATCGACGAGGTGGTGGGCGTGGTGAAGGCCTATTCCTCCTGCGTGGGCGAAGGCCCCTTCACCTGCGAGTGGTTCGGCGAGGACGCCGAGAAGCTCCGCGAGGCCGGTGCCGAGTACGGCGCCAAGACCGGCCGTCCCCGCCGCGTTGGCCCCATCGATCTGGTGGCCACCCGCTACGGCGTGGAGGTGCAGGGTGCGACGAACATCGCCCTGACCAAGCTGGACATTCTCAGCTACATGGTCGAGATCCCCGTCTGCGCCGCCTATGAGCTGGATGGTCAGGTCATCCATGATTTCCCCTTCCCCGCAGTACTGGAGCAGGCAAAGCCCGTGATGGAGTACCGTCCCGGCTGGCAGTGCGATATCTCCGGTGCACGCACATGGGAGGAGCTGCCTCAGGCCGCCCGTGACTATGTGGAGTATGTGGAGCAGGCCATCGGCTGCCGCATCGGCTATGTTTCCGTGGGCGCCGAGCGGGAGAGCCTGATCGTCCGGTAAAGATTATTTCGCGCTTTCGAGCGCGAGGTACTTTTGCCCGTGGTGGCAAAAGTACCCAAAAACACCACTTAAACCTGCGGTTTAAGGATCCGCACACGCTATGTCGTGCTGCAAATTTGCGGTCTTTTACCGCGCGTTCGCGGAAAATAGTTGATTTCGCGGCGTGTGACGAATCGACTTTCTTCTTGCGCCGCTGCCGCTCATTACTGCAACGGTAGAACCAATTGCGTTGTTCACCGTAGGTATCAGCGGCAGCGGCGCAGAAGCAGAGACGATCCTTTTAGCAAAACGAAAAAGAAAAGCCCGTGTAAACGTGCGGTACGCAGCTACAAATCCGCACACATTATAGCGCGCCCGGAAGTGAAGGAACCGGAGGTTCCTTCTGGCGTTTTTGCCTACTTTTGCCGCTATTGGCAAAAGTAGGTCGCCCCGGAGGGCGAGATACTCCAAAAACAAGGAGGCCCATCCTATGTCCCACTCCACCTACCAGTCCCCGCTGGCGTCTCGCTACGCCTCGCAATATATGCTGCATTTGTTTTCACCGGACAGCCGTTTTCAGACATGGCGGCGGCTGTGGACGGCGTTGGCCCGCGCCCAGCAGCAGCTGGGCCTGCCCATCACGGAGCAGCAGGTGGCGGAGCTGGAGGCCCATATCACCGACATCGACTATGACGTGGCCGCTCAGCGTGAGCGGGAGGTGCGCCATGACGTGATGGCCCATGTCTATACCTACGGCAAGGCCGCGCCCTCCGCGGCGGGCATCATCCATCTGGGCGCTACCAGCTGCTATGTCACCGATAACGCCGACCTGATCCTGTATCGGGACGGCCTGAAATACCTGCGGACGCAGCTGCTGGCGGTGCTGGCCAATCTGGCGGCATTTGCCAGACGCTACGCCGCCACGCCCACCTTGGGCTATACCCACTATCAGCCTGCCCAGCCTGTCACGGTGGGCAAGCGGGCCACCCTGTGGATGCAGGACTTTCTCTCCGACGTGGAGGAACTGGACGCGCTGGTGTCCGGCATGAAGTTCCTCGGCTGCCGCGGCACCACAGGCACGGAGGCCAGCTTCATGGATCTCTTTGACGGCGACGAGGAGAAGATCGACGAGATGAACCGCCGTATCGCCGCCGAGTTCGGCTTTGCCCAGTGCTTCCCGGTGTGCGGCCAGACCTACCCCCGGAAGGTGGACAGCCGCATCCTGAACTGTCTCAGCTCCATTGCCCAGAGTGCCTACCGCATGGCCAACGATATCCGGCTTCTGCAGCATGACCGGCAGGTAGAGGAGCCCTTTGAGGACAGCCAGATCGGCTCTTCGGCCATGGCCTACAAGCGAAACCCCATGCGCTGTGAGCGCATCTGCTCTCTGAGCCGCTATCTGATGGCCGACGCTATGAACGCGCCCCTGACCGCCTCTGTCCAGTGGATGGAGCGGACACTGGACGACTCCGCCAACCGCCGCATCTCCATGCCGGAGGGCTTCCTGTGCGCCGACGCGGTGCTGCGCCTGTGCCAGAACGTGACGAATGGCCTTCACGTCAATGAGACCGTGGTGGATCGCACGCTGCGGGAGTATCTGCCCTTCATGGCCACCGAGGATCTGATGATGGAGGCGGTGAAGCGGGGCGGCGACCGCCAGCAGCTTCATGAGATCATCCGCCGCCACTCCATGGCCGCCACCGCCCGCATGAAGGAGGGCCAGCCCTGTGACCTGCTGGATCGTCTGGCGGGCGACCCCGCCTTCGGCATGACCCGTCAGGAGCTGGATGCCCTGATGGAGCCCCAGCGGTACATCGGCCGCTGCCCGCAGCAGGTAGCACGCTTTCTGGAGCGTTGCGCACCGCTGCTGACGGAAGCCCGCTCCGCCGACGGCAATATTAGCCTGTAACGAAAGAACGCCATCTCGTTGAGATGGCGTTCTTTTTATATCATTTTCTCCGGCTGCACCAGTGCGTCGAATTCTTCCGGCGTTAGGCAGCCGTCCTCGACCACCGCCTGCCGCAGGGTCAAGCCCTCGCGGTGGGCTTTTTTTGCCAGCGCCGCCGCCTTTTCGTAGCCCAGTCTGGGTGTCAGGCACGTCACCAGCATCAGCGACCGGTTCAGATTTTCCGTCATGGCCACCTCGTCCGGCTCGATGCCCGCCACACAGCGGAGGCGGAAGGACTCCATCACATCGCCCAGCAGCCGGGCCGACAGCAGGAAGTTATAGGCGCACACCGGCTGGAACACGTTTAGCTGGAAATTGCCCTGCGATGCCGCCACGCTGATGGCGGTGTCGTTGCCCATCACCTGCACCGCCGCCATGGTGACGGCTTCGCACTGGGTGGGATTTACCTTGCCGGGCATGATGCTGCTGCCCGGCTCGTTTTCCGGAATGTGCAGCTCGCCCAGACCGCACCGCGGCCCGCTGGCCTCCCAGCGGATGTCGTTGGCGATCTTCATCAGGTTGCAGGCCAGCGCCTTCATGGCCCCGTGGGCAAATACCAGCGCGTCCTTGGCGGTCAGGGCGTGGAATTTGTTGCCGTCAGGTACGAACTGCGTGCCCGTCAGGGCGGTCAACCGGTCGCATACCATTCGGTCATAGCCCTCCGGCGCGTTCAAACCGGTGCCCACAGCGGTGCCGCCGATGGCCAGTTTCCGCAGCTCGGCAAGGCTGCTTTCCAGCATGCGGCAGGGCGCGTCGATCAGCTCCTGCCAGCCGGATACCTCCTGTGTGAACCGCAGGGGCGTGGCGTCCTGCAAATGGGTGCGCCCGATGCGGATCAGCGCCGGATACCGCGCCGCCAGCGCCGCAAAGGCTACCGACAGCCGCTGCGCAGCAGGCAGCACCTGCCGCTCCACCGCCAGCACCGCCGCAATATGCAGCGCGGAGGGGTAGGTGTCATTGCTGGACTGGGAGCGGTTCACATGGTCGTTGGGATGCAGCGTCACACCCTGCTCCGCCGCCAGATGGGCAATGACCTCGTTAAGGTTCATATTGGTCTGGGTGCCGCTGCCGGTCTGCCAGACCACCAGAGGGAACTCCTCGTCCCACTGTCCCGCACGGATCTGGGCGCAAGCGCGGGAGATGGCGTCCGCCTGCTCCGGGGTCAGCTTTCCGGCGGCGGCATTGGCCTGTGCGCAGGCGTCCTTCAGATAGGCGAAGGCCTCGATGATCTCCTTGGGCTGGCGCTGCCCGCCGATGGGGAAGTTCTCCAGACTCCGCTGGGTCTGGGCGCCCCAATGGTGGGCCGCCGGAACGGCCACCTCGCCCATGGTGTCGTGCTCGATGCGATAGTCCATTACGTCCTCCCCTCAGATACGCGCCACGCCGTCCTGACGGGCGGCCTCCGCCACGGCGGCGGCCACCGCGCCGCAAAGCCGGGGATCAAAGGCAGCGGGCAGAATGTAGTCGGCGTTCAGCTCTTCGTCCGGGACCAGACCGGCGATGGCATGTGCCGCCGCCAGCTTCATGCCCTCCGTCACGCGGCTGGCCCGCACGTCCAGCGCGCCCCGGAACAGGCCGGGGAAGCAGGACACGTTGTTCACCTGATTGGGATAGTCGCTGCGTCCGCTGGCCACCACCAGCGCGCCGCCCTCGTGGGCCTCCTCCGGGGTGATCTCCGGCGTGGGGTTGGCACAGGCGAAAACGATGGCCCTGTCCGCCATGGTGCGCACCATCTCCGCCGTGACCAGCCGGGGCGCGGAGAAGCCCAAAAACACGTCGGCTCCGGCCAGCGCGTCCGCCAGCTTTCCGGTCATGCGGCGGGGGTTCGTGCGTTCGCATACCGCCGCCATGTAGGGATTCATGTCCTCCGTCACGCCGGGGCACAGGATGCCCTGCTTGTCGCACAGGGTGATGTCGGTGTATCCGGCGCTCAGCAGCAAACGGCATAC
This sequence comes from bacterium, assembly GCA_963640475.1. Lineage (GTDB taxonomy): Bacteria > Bacillota > Clostridia > Oscillospirales > Oscillospiraceae > Vescimonas. The sequence continues at coordinate 36,430 of CAVHYW010000004.1, forward strand.
GGAAAGCCCCGCCGCGCCCGCGCCGTTGATGACGATGCGGGCGGACTTGTCCTTTCCGGCCACCTTCAGGGCGTTGGTCAGACCCGCCAGCACGATCACCGCCGTGCCGTGCTGGTCGTCGTGGAACACAGGAATGTCCACCGCTGCCTGTAAGCGCTGTTCGATGTCAAAGCACCGGGGCGCGGAGATATCCTCCAGATTGATGCCGCCGAAGCTGCCTGCCAGCAGGGCGATGGTGCGCACGATCTCGTCGGGGTCCTTGGTGCGCAGGCACAGGGGAATGGCGTCCACGCCGCCGAAGGCCTTGAACAGCACGCACTTGCCCTCCATCACCGGCATACCGGCCTCCGGGCCGATGTCGCCCAGACCCAGCACGGCGGTGCCGTCGGTGACCACCGCCACGGTGTTCCAGCGGCGGGTCAGCTCGTAGCTTTTGCTGACGTCTTTCTGGATCTCCAGACAGGGCTGTGCCACACCGGGGGTGTAGGCTAGCGACAGCGCGTCGCGGCTGTCCACCGCCGCACGGGGCGTGATCTCCAGCTTGCCCCGCAGGGCATAGTGGAGCTTTAAGGATTCTTCCGCGTAATTCATCATTAACACCTGCTTTTCGCATTTTGACTGTATTATACGCCCTTTTGCGGGCGTCAGCAAGAGAAATCGCTTCCGGACAGCCCAAAGCCGCGGCGCAGAGGTGCCGCGGCTTCGGACGAAAGGAAATGAAAGAAGATAGCAGATTCAGGGCCGTTAACCGGCCAGAGTGGCGGCCATGACCGCCTTGATGGTGTGCATGCGGTTCTCCGCCTCGTCAAAGACGATGGACTGGGGGCTCTCGAACACCTCGTCGGTGACCTCCATGGCGTCCCGGCCGAAAGCCTCGCCCATCTCCTTGCCCACGATGGTCTTGTGGTCGTGGAAGGCGGGCAGGCAGTGCATGAACACGGCCTTTTCACCGGCCTGCGCCATCAGCTGGGCGTTCACCTGATAGGGGGCAAGATCGGCGATACGCTCCTTCCAGACCTCCACAGGCTCACCCATGGAGACCCACACATCGGTATAGATCACGTCGGCGTTCTGGACAGCCGCAGCGGGATCGGTGATAAAGGACAGGGTCGCGCCGGTCTCCATGGCGATGGCCTGGCAGGTAACGATCAGCTCCTTGTCGGGGAAGTATTTCTCCGGTGCGCAGGCCACGAAGTGCATGCCCATCTTGGCGCAGCCTACCATCAGGGAGTTGCCCATGTTGTAGCGGGCATCGCCCATGTACACCAGCTTCTTGCCCTTCAATCCGCCGCAATGCTCCTGAATGGTCAGGAAGTCCGCCAGGATTTGCGTGGGATGGAACTCGTTGGTCAGGCCATTCCACACGGGAACGTCGGAATACTGGGCCAGCTCCTCCACGATGCTCTGGCCGAAGCCCCGGTACTCGATGCCGTCGAACATGCGGCTGAGGACGCGGGCGGTGTCGGCGATGCTCTCCTTCTTGCCGATCTGGGAGCCGGTGGGGTCAAGGTAGGTGACGCCCATGCCCAGGTCGTGCCCCGCCACCTCGAAGGCGCAGCGGGTACGGGTGCTGGTCTTTTCAAAGATCAGGGCGATGTTCTTGCCCTGACACAGGGCGTGGGGGATACCTGCCTTTTTCTTGGCCTTCAGGTCAGCCGCCAGCTCCAGAAGATAGCTGATCTCTTCGGGGGTGAAGTCCAGCAGCTTCAGGAAATCCTTGTTTTTCAGACTGGTCATGAGAGTGCTCCTTCCAAATAATAAGATAGGGCGTCAATGCCGGTCGCCCTTGTGCAGCCGCTTTTCCAGTACCGCCAGCAGCCGCGTCAGTGCCACCACGATGATGAGGTACGTCAGTGCCACCACGATCAGGGGATTGAATGCGTCGAAGGTGTTGTTGCGGATCAGGTTGCCCGCTCTGGTCAGGTCCTGCACGGCCACATAACCGGCCACGGCGGTCTCCTTCAACAGGGCGATCATCTCGTTGCCGATGGCGGGCAGGATGTTCTTCATGGCCTGGGGCAGGATCACATGGATAGTGGTCTGGATCCGGGACAGGCCCAGAGAGCGGCCCGCCTCCATCTGGCCCGCGTCCACCGCACCGATGCCGCTGCGCATCAACTCGGCCATATACGCGCCGGAGTTGATGCCGAAGGTGACGATGCCCACGGTGATACCGCCGCTGACGCCGCTGGCGGACTTCATGATGACGAAGTAGAAGATCAGCAGCAGCACCACCACGGGGATGCCGCGGATGACGGTGGTGTAGATGTCGCACAGCACGCACAGGGGCTTCATGGCGCGGCTTCCCTCGCCGCAGTATTTGATGATGGCTACCAGCGCGCCGATGACGATGCCGATGCACAGGGCGCCCAGGGTGATGATGGCGGTGTTGCGCAGGCCGTCCACCAGCATCATATAGCGGTCATCCTCCAGAAATGTGGAGGCCAGCTGAACGCCCCAGTCGGTGAAGAATTGGCCGATGGAGGTGAACCAGTTGGTAAAGAATTGACCGATGGCGGTAAAAATATTCATAGCGGCGGCTCCTTAGGTATCATATCATGCCGCCCGGAGCGGCGTGGGACAATTTGCGGGGAATCAGGGGTATTTAAGCGGTGGTTTTGAGGGATGTTTCGCGCCCCAGCGCGACCTACTTTTGTCAACAGTGACAAAAGTAGGCAAAAGCACCGGAAGGAACCTCCGGTTCCTTCACTTCCGGGCGCGCTATTCTTTATGCAAATATGTTGGATTTTACTGCACGATCACGGGAGATTTTCTTTTTTATATGATGTCGAATCGTCTTTGCTCCAGCGCCGCTGCCGCTGATACCTACGTCGAACAACGCTTCAGTGTCTACCGTTGAAAATGTAAGCGGCAGCGGCGCAAGAGAAATGTCAATTCGTCATACCACAACGATAACGGATATGTTCTGCAAACGCGTGGTAAAGTGACACAGGTCTGTGGCAGAGTATAGCGTGGGCGGATTCTTAAACCGCAGGTTTAAGCAGTCCTTTTGGGGAGCGATCCGAGCGCTGCCTGTGGCAGATGAAGCGAGGTGAGCGAGTGGTCGCGGTCAAAATTTCGGCGGCTTTTACGCCACTACGAAATTTTGGATACCGCAACAGGACACTTTTGGGACTGTGACCAAAAGTGACCCGTGCCCGGAGGCGCGGAACACTCTTGAATACGCTTTATCGTCAGGGTGCGATGTACGTCACGCCGTACTGCTGGAAGATCTTCTCGACGGTGCCGTCAGCCAGCAGGGCGTCCAGCGCCTCATTGAAGGGGGCCAGCAGGTCACTGCCCTTCTGGAGAGCAAAAGCGTAGGGCTCGGAGGTCATGGCCTCGTCCAGCACGGTCAGGCCCAGCTCCGGCGCCATGGCCAGCGCCACCTCGTTATCCACGACCCATGCGTCCACCTTACCGGCGGTCAGCGCGGCGGCAGCATCGTTGTTGGCGGTGAAGGCCAGCACCTCATAGCCATTGGCCATGCAGTACTCCTCGGCGGTGGTGCCGGTCTGGACGGACACCTTCTTGCCCTCAAGGTCGGCCTTGCCGGTGATGCTGCTGCCATCGGCCACCACGATGGCCTGGGCGGCCATAAAGTACACGCTGGAGAAGTCCACGTTCTCTTTTCTCTTGTCGGTAACGGTGATGCCGGACATGCCCACATCGAACTTACCGGCCTGCACACCGGGGATCACGGAGTCAAAATCCATCTGCTGGATGTCCAGCTCCATGCCCATCTTCTCGGCGATCTTATTCAGGATATCCACTTCGATACCCACCACTTCGCCGCCTTCCAGCGACTCAAAGGGAGGAAAGTCGGGGCTGGTGGCCACCACCAGCTTGGCCTTGGCGGCGTCATCACCGGAGGTGTTTGCGTCGGAATTGCTATTGGAATTACTATCAGAATTGCTGCCGCCGCAGCCGGCCAGCAGGCCCAGCGCCATCACCAGCGCCAGCGCAAAAGCGGTCAACTTGGTAAACTTTTTCATTGTTATTCTCCTTTTTCATCGGTCTTTTGTTGGGAAAGGTATGTCTTTATGGCGGTGATCTGCGCCTCCACGGAGGCGGGACCACCCAGTGAGGTGCGTCGGGCCACGCAGTTTTCCAGCGCGATGGCTTCATATACGTCCTCGTCAAATACGTCGCTGTATTGTTTCAGCGTTTCCAGCGGCAGGGCTTCCAGCACTGTATCATGATGGATGCACCATGCCACCAGCTCACCGGAAATTTTATAGGCGGTGCGGAAGGGGAGCCCCTTCTTCGTCATGTAGTCCGCCAAATCGGTGGCGTTGATGAAGCCCTTCTGCGCCGCTTTGTACATGGTGTCGGTACAAGGCTTCATGGTGGCAATCATGGGGGTGAACACCTGCAAACACATCTTCACGGTGTCCACCGCGTCGAACACGGCCTCCTTGTCCTCCTGCATGTCCTTGTTATAGGCCAGCGGCAGACCCTTCAGCGTAGTCAGCAAGGCCATCAGGTTGCCATAGACACGGCCTGTCTTGCCGCGGCACAGCTCCGCCATATCGGGATTCTTCTTCTGGGGCATGATGGATGAGCCGGTGGTAAAGCCGTCGTCCAGCTCCACGAAGTGGAACTCCCAGCTGCTCCACAGGATCAGCTCCTCGGAGAAGCGGCTCAGGTGCATCATCAGCAGCGAACAGGCGGAGAGGAACTCCACGCAGAAGTCACGGTCGGACACGCCGTCCAGACTGTTCAACGCCACCTGAGAGAACCCCAACTGCTGGGCCTCATATACCCGGTCGATGGGGAAGGTGGTGCCCGCCAGCGCGCAGCACCCGATGGGGGATACGTCCATGCGCTTGGCGGTGTCGTCCAGACGGCCGATATCCCGCTGGAGCATCATGGCGTAGGCCATAAGGTGGTGGCCGAAGGTGATGGGCTGCGCCCGCTGCAAATGGGTGTAGCCGGGCATGATGGCGGTCTTGTACTGTTCCGCCTTGTCCGTGACGGCCTCCAGCAGCGCCAGCACCAGCGTGCGGATGGATGCGATCTCCTGCCGGAGGTACAGCCGCAGATCCAGCGCCACCTGATCGTTTCGTGAGCGGGCGGTGTGGAGTTTTTTGCCCACATCGCCCAACCTCTCCGTCAGTACCTGCTCTACGAACATGTGAATGTCCTCGGCAGATGGGTCAAATGTCAGCTTTCCCTCGTCCAGATCGGCCATGATACCGGCCAGACCGAAAATCAGCGTCTGGACCTCCTCCTCGGTGAGGATGCCGCAGTGGGCCAGCATGGCGGCGTGAGCCATGGAGCCGGTGATATCCTGCCGGTACATGCGGCAGTCGAAGTGCAGGGACGAGTTGAAGTCGTCCGCGATCTGCGCCGTTTCCTTTTCGGCCCGTCCGGCCCAAAGCTTTGCCATGGTGGTGTGCTCCTTTCGGGGAATACGTCATAATGAGGGCGGTTTACCGCCCTCATTATGACGGAATTTGAATAATTACAGCTTGCCCTGCTCCTTCAGCGCCTGCATCGTGGTGGTCATGCCCCACAGGTTGATGAAGCCGGTGGCCTGAGACTGGTCATAGTCGCTCTCGCCGAAAGTCACCAGATTCTCGGAGTACAGGGAGCAGGGAGAGGTCATACCGGCGGGGATGATATTGCCCTTATAGAGCTTCAGCTTCACGGTGCCGGTCACGTCCTTGTTGGCCTCGTTGGCGAAGGCGGTCAGCGCCTCCTGCAGGGGGGAGTACCACTTGCCGTTATACAGCAGGTCGGCGTAGTCCACAGACAGCTTCTGCTTGGCATGCATGACCTCTTTGTCCATGGTCAACATCTCCAGCTGCGCGTGGGCGAAATACAGGATGGTGCCGCCGGGGGTCTCGTAGATGCCGTGATCCTTCATGCCGATGAGACGGTTCTCCACGATGTCGATGATGCCGATGCCGTTCTTGCCGCCCAGCTCGTTCAGATTCTCGATGATCTTGCTGGCCTTCATCTTCTCGCCGTCCACGGCCACAGGAGCGCCGGCCTCGAAGTCGATGGTCACATAAGTGGGCTCGTCAGGCGCCTGGAAGGGGGAGACACCCATCTCCAGGAAGCCGGGCTTATCCAGATCGGGCTCGTTGGCGGGATCCTCCAGATCCAGGCCCTCATGGCTCAGGTGCCACAGGTTCTTATCCTTGGAGTAGTTGGTCTCGCGGGAGATCTTCAAGGGCACGTTGTGGGCCTCGGCGTAATCGATCTCCTCCTCACGGGACTTGATGTCCCACTCACGCCACGGGGCGATGATCTTCATATCGGGGGCAAAGCGCTTGATGGCCAGCTCGAAACGGACCTGATCGTTGCCCTTGCCGGTAGCGCCGTGGGCGATGGCGTCGGCGCCCTCGGCCTTGGCGATCTCCGCCAGCTTCTTGCCGATGACGGGACGGGCAAAGGCGGTGCCCAGCAGATAGGTCTCATACTTGGCGTCCATTTTCAGGCAGGGGATGATGACGTCGTCCACCATCTCATCCACCAGATCGGCCACGATCAGCTTGCTGGCGCCGGTCTTGATGGCCTTCTCCTCCAGACCCTCCAGCTCGTCGGCCTGACCCACGTTGCCGGCCACGGCGATGATCTCGGGGTTGTTGTAGTTTTCCTTCAGCCAGGGAATGATGATGGAGGTATCCAGTCCGCCGGAGTAGGCCAGTACGATTTTCTTAATATCTGTATGTTTCATGGTGTGTTCCTCCTTGAATGTTTATGTAACTTATGTGCATGATTATACATACTATCCATAAAATGTCAAGAGGATATTCGTTTGAAAGTCGATGTTTATGCATAAAGACAACGAGAATACGGCAATACGGCTTATAGTTATGCAAAATGATAGTGGGTTATGCGTATAAACAATGTATAAATGAATACGGTCTTGGAGAGCATAAAAAATCAGCCCCGAAGGACTGATTTTTTGGTATCTTTTCAATTGTGCGCCCTTACTTCCGCCGCGCCGTCATGAAGCGGAATACGGTGGATACCAGCAGAATACCCACGGCCAGAGACCCGGCGATGCCCGCCGTTTCCAATCCCTTGCGCAGGGCTTCGAGCATCTCGCCCTGCAGGCCGAGGCTCATGGTGTAGTACACGCCCGCGCCGGGCAGCAGCGGGAAGATGGCGATGACCAGATACGGCGTCACCGGGCAGCGGCGCACGCGGGCCATCACCTCGGAATACAGCGCCGCGAAGATGGTGGCGTACAGGTTCATGGTATATACGTCCAGACCCACTTCCTCGCACAGCAGATAGATCATCCAGGTGGCCGTGCCGCCGATGACGCACAGCACCATCCATTTGCCATGGATATTGAACAGGATGGAGAAGCCGTAGCACCCCACGAACACCGCCAGCGCCTGTGCCCACGCGGGCCATACCAGCGACGCCGTCTCTACCACGGCGCTGAGACCGTATACGGGCGCTGTTACCCGCCATGCCGCCGCCGTACCCAGCGCAATGGCGAAGGCCGACAGAAACACCTGCACGATGCGCATAACGCCGGAGTTGGTGTCGCCATAGATGATGTCCCGCATGGAGTTGGTGATCAGCAGACCCGGCACAAGGATCATCAACGCGCCGATGATGGCCGCGTCGGGGTTGTCCAGCCAGCCGAAGCCCGCCGCCAGATAGGCGGGCAGCGCCATCAGGAACGAGGCGATGATGGTGCTGAAAAAGGGGTTGGCCTCCAGCCGGTCCATAAAGCGGTTGACGCACCCAATGATAAGCCCCATCATCCCGGCCCACAGGCAGTCCCGCAGCGAGCCGCCGAATATCAGGCAGAAACCTGCGCCGCCCAGAAAGCTGCCCAGCAGCGATGCGCTGAGCCGGTATACGCGGCATCGGGCCACCGTCTCCTTCAGCCAGAGAACGGCGGTCTCCACCTCCGGCTTTTCCAGACAGATGCGGCGGCTGAGGGCGTTCAGCTGCTCCAGCGCCTCCAGATCGTTGCCGTGGTAGCCGATGCGCTTGAGGATGGTGAGAGGCTTGCCGTTGGCCGCCTCAAAGCTGACGGTCAGGCTATTGGGGATGGCGAATACCTCGCACTCCAGTCCGTAGGCGTGGAGCACCCGGCGGATGGTGTCCTCCACCCGGAAGGTCTCCGCCCCTGCCATAGCCAGCCGGTAGCCGATCTGTGCGGCAAAATCGGCCAGCAGATAATAGTCCATCAAAAGAGTCACCTCTTATATACAAAAAATCGACCCACACAGTATAGCAAGCGCAGGCGAAAAGTCAACCCCGATTATCCGGGTACGAAAAGAAACAGGATAAGCGCACCGCTCGTTTTCGTGTGCGCTTATCCTGCCTGCGTTATTCCGAGAAGGTGTAGCGGTCGATATAGCCGCTTTCATTGCCTGTGGTGATGACCACGTTGCCGTCAGCGGTTTTGCTGATATCGCGGATGGGAAAGCGCTTGTGCTGCTCCACATAGGCCTCCGGGCTTTCCGCTTCCGCTTCGATGATCGTCCGGTTGGCGTATTTGCTGCCGCCGCAGGGTGTCATGGACTCAATGATGATTTCATATTCCGGCATATTATGCGTCTCCTTCTGACTGGTAGTATCCATCGGCTAGAAGAGAGTATATCACGATCCGCCGGATTTGTCACGTCGATCCTCGCGTCTGGAGGGGAGAACGAAAGAAGGGGCTGTGCAGTCATGAGATCCATTTTCGTAAAGAAGTTTGTAACTCTTATCACCATGAGTTTCAATGAAGCGCGATTTGGACAGGAGTTACACTCTTATTGCTGAAAATACGCGGGCAGTGTATCATTTTCGCACACGAAATATTTAAAGGAGGGATCTTTACATGAGTACGATCACATTACTTTCAGGAGTATATTCGGTTCAGGACACCTCACTGCCGGCCGGAAGCTATCTCTTTACGCCGCATCGCGGGGAGAAGCTGAATTTGAGCGTCGGGGAGGCGCCGGAAGGCACGGAAGGCGAGCGTTTTTCCCACTATTTCATCGTCAAGGCAGGGGAGAAGCTGCATCTCGACCTGCGGGAAGGCTGGGTGCTTGTTCTGTATGATGTCGCGGTAGTCGAGAAGGCCGCAAAGGTGACGCTTCCGTAAATGAGAACAGCAGCACCGATGTTCACATCGGTGCTGCTGTTGCAACACGAGATCATGCTTTGGACTTATCATCCGCAAGGACGGCGCTTCGGATAATACTGCGCAGGGTATTGATGGGATCGGGCTGGAGCGCGGAGAAGAGGAAAAGCCTGTCATAGGGATCCTCAGGGTTGTAGGCCAGCATGCTGGTCTCACCTCTGTCCGGCAGCTGATACCCGCCAGGACACGTAAGCCGATGAAGTCCCCGGAAGGCATCAAAACGCTGCTTTCTGATCTCTTCCTGATTATTGGGATCCGTTATCTTGAATAAGCCTGGTGTGGAGAAGATGTAATAGAAGAGAAGAAGCTTATAGCACTTCACGACCTGACGCATTGAAACATCGTTGTTGTTCAAAATTTCACCCAGAATCGCACCGGTGGGAAAGCAGAAGGTAATTTCCTTAGGCAGAGTGGATATCTTGGCAATAGGACATCTGAGGCCTCTTTGCCTGTAGCCTATGATCCCATCTATCACAGTATCATTGCAGGCGAGGGTATGATCGGTCACTGCGGCCCGGATCCCTTCGGCATCTGGAGGAACATTTTCACCGATATATTTCCAGGAGAACCGCGGATCACTGTCGGGCGCAGGTTTGCGGCTGCGTATCTCAGTTATGATATTAACAGCGCACTCAGGCAGCAAGACGGTAGCGATCGTATCTCTGGCGGTCATCATTTCATTGGTCTTACAATCAAAATCGCTCCAATTATTTCGAATATACTGACAGAGCTTTGCGTCATTCTGCGCGATTTTCTCTATCTCTTCGCGCACCAATAGAGTCGGCAAGACCTCCGGCTCTTTTGCCGCCTGCTTTTCCTGCTGGAGCCGGTTGAAAAGGCGGTTCGCGGAGGTATACCATGTCACCTCTTCGTTGTCCCGATAACGAATGAACGCATAATAGAGGAATTCTTCTTTTCGCCGCAAATAGAATGACGGCGCGAACAGGATCTTTTCAAAGCGAATGACCGTTTGCTCGTAGTTCAATTCCAGAGCGGCAGCCAGCTTATAGGTGTTGGTGCGTGTTTCAGGGCTGGAGGAAAGATGGGGTGAAACTTTTCCATTAAGCCAGCTGCCCAAAAAGTCCAGTTTGACGCCCTCTTTCCGGACGAGCCGTGACTCCCTGACCTTACGGCGGAGCTCTTTTGCTGCGTCATCGTTGTCCTGCGCGGTGATCTTACCGAATTGCCGCAGCTTGCGGAAAAGCCGTTCCGTAAACGACGGATAGTCCTGCAGAAAGAAGTCGGTGCCCCCTCTTTGAATGGTGTCGATGTATGCGGCGTACACCTCGGGATCGGTGAGCCTTCTCATGGCGTAAGCTGTGTTGTGGACCTCCGGCATATCTGCACCTCCTGCCGTTTTTTTGGAATTATACCATAGAGCGGCAGAATTTACAATCACAGACGAAAAAGTTTTCTGTTTTTCGACAAAAAGAACACCATGTGGGAGCCTGTGCTTGACCTGCGCATGCATCGGTGATACCATGGGATCAAACGAAATTCCGTAAGGAGAAACAAATGGAAGAGAATGTATTAACATTGGCAAATACAAGAACGCATGCACAGGAATCCTTTCAAATTGAAGATGAACTTGGAAGGGGAGGCAGCCGGACGGCCTTTCGGGCAAAGCGCCGCGGAAAGCAGGATGAACCCGACCTTCTGGTGACGCTGAAGCGGTTGGATGGTGACGGCGCCCTCTCCGAGAGCCAGTACGAGCGATTCCGGCATTGCTGCAAAACGCATGTGGAGCTTACCAATAACGGCCTTGCCAATTTCATTCCGGCTATTATGGACGACTATGAATCTCAGGAAGGCGTGCGCTATGCGGTCACGGCGCTTGTCGATGGCCAGACGATGGATAAAAAACAGTTTAAGACACTTCACGAGTATCTCAAAGTGCTGTGCGACCTTGCTGACGTGGTGGCGGCGTTTCACAAAAAGGGCTGGCTTCTGCTGGACATCAAGCCCGCGAATATCCTCGTCAAAGATGGAGACCGCGGCGTTACGCTGATCGATCTGGACAGCCTTCTGCGCAAGGATGAGCTTGGCCACGACAAGCCCGTATTGGTAGGGACCTCCGCCGGATCGGGCGATCCCTACCTGCCGGATGACGTTAGTACGGCGGCAGATGTCTACTCGCTGGGCGCGATGCTTTTCCAGAAAATACTTGGGCGGTGGCCGGCGTCGCTGGATCGCTGGCCCACGGCGCGGTATGATTTCGAGAAGGCGTGGGGGAGCGGCGAGTTGACGAACCAGCTCTGCCGGTGTCTGACGAAGCTGTTCCGTAAGACGCTGACGCCGCCCGCTATGCGCTGGAGCATGGAGGAGTTGGGAGCGGCCTTGCGGCAGCTGGCGGTGCTCACCGACCCGGCCCGTCTGCGGCTGCGTGTGGAGAAGCGCTCTGTACAGGGCCTGCTGGGCCGCGAGGATGAATACAAGGCGCTGCTTGAGATGCTGCATAAGCCGGAGAAGAAGCCCGTGTTTATCTGGGGCAAACCCGGTATGGGTAAGTCCAGCTTAGCGTCGGAGTTCGCGGCCAGACACAAAAATGAATTTGATTTTCAGGTCGTTCCGTTTGCTGGGACGCTGCGCCAGACGATCCTCAATATCGCCACCAATGACACTGCGTTACTTCAGCTTCAGCCGGACGAGCGTTACCGTGAGATCATCAAGTGCCTTTCCGACTGTGATGAAAAGACCGTCCTTATCATTGACGGCTTTCGACGCGGAGGATGGCGCGGATACCGGAGCGCTGCGCCGTTGCGAGGAGTTTTATGAGCTGCTGCGGCTTCCGGTACGGCTGGTATTTACGACGAAATTTCATTTCCCAAGAGAGAATGAATACGACTCGATCCCTGTTGGCCCCCTGAAAGAGAAAGACCTGCTGTGGCTGATGCGCGATGACGACAGGGAGATACGGGATCGCGCATCGCTGCGGAAGATCATGACACTGATCGAGCAGAACACGCTGGTGGCCAATATTGCGGGCTGTACCATCCGATACAGTTATGGCAGGATAACGGCGGCCGGGCTGCTGGACAGGCTGCGGGCCGGAAGCTGTGATGATGAAAACGAGGTGGAATCCTGGCATAATAATGTGCTGCAATACGGCAATATGCTTTACCATTTGCGAACCCTGTTCCGCCTGGCCAATATGAACGAGGCGGCAAAGCATGCGCTGAGCTGTATGTGTCTTACCGGACACAGCGGTATCAGTGCCGATTTGCTGCGCAAAAATATCAGCAAAGAATGGTGGAACGCCGCCCAGTACCTCAGCAAAAGCGGCTGGCTTCAATGTGATGGTGAGAATACATTTACCATGCATGATCTGCCCCGCATGGTCTGCATGAATGACGAGACCGTCAAGCCTACCATGCAGAAGCTTGACAATGAGCCGGAGCTTTGTAGCTTTTTACGTGGTGCATCTGAATGGGATGCGCCGCTATCTTCGCTGCCGAATTTTACAGAGATGCGCCAAAAGCTGGAGATACTAAATAATGCTTTGTCCTATATTCGAGATGATCTGGATGAAGATTCGATTATTATAGGAGAGCTTTTATATACGATAATGGTAAATGAATATCGCACGGGGCATATGATAGCTGCGATGCTTACAGCCTTGGAGCTTCAACAGATGCTTGAATCAAATCCGGAATGGGATGAAGCGGAGAACGCTGCGACAACTATGCAGATTTATAAAGAAATGGGAGCAGTATTTGCATCTGCGGGCTCAAAAGAAGATGCGGTTGCTTTTTTGGATAAGGCGTTATTGTACGCGGAAAGATGCGAAGAAGAACTCAGTGATGTAGAGCGCTTTAAACGCGTGGTCGTAATTGAAAAATATGAATATCTTGGTCAATGGAACGAGGCTCGAGAGAAGATACTTGAGCTGTACAAATATGAACCTGCTGATGTAGTAGAAGCGGCGTTAAGGAAAATTGACATACTGATCCAAACGGCGGATGTTCCCGATATCGCCGAACAGATAAAAAAGCAAACGCAGGCACTGCAGCAAGTCAGTTTTGAAAGGGATCCACTAAACCATATATATGCTGCCGAAAAACTTGCGGTGAGCTATCTTTCAACAGGAGATGCAGAGTCGGCGATCGATCTTTTAAAGCCGCTATGCGGGAAAGCGGATGCGACTTTCCCGAAAGGTCATGCTGTGCGGCAGATCTTACATAGACTGTTGGTAAAGGCGAATATGAAGTATGGTCAGATGCCAGATCGGGAACAGGCTGATGCATCGGATGTATTTTATTCGCTCATAAGAAGCAGAGTAGAAGCGGGGGTGCTCGATTATTCTGATATTGTTGAGGCAGTTGAAGGCCTTCTTGATAATGACATAAATGACATAGTAGGAGCGGCATTTTACACAGATCTGCTCGAGGAGATATTCAGGACAGCGGAGCTTGACGACAGCTCGCGATATGAACTGCAAGTGATGATCCTCATGTTCCGCATAGACATCTGCCATGCCATGAACGACCCGAGCGAGTACAGGAAGGCGATGGAACTGGAAGATATTTCAAGGGATCTACGCTGTACGGGCCTGCGCCCGACTGTGCGGGCAAAGCTATTCCATAAACTCAAAGCGTATTTTCAAGGTTGGCTGGCTGAGTCGCTGCGGGCGGGTCGGATAGAGACCGGTTCCGAAGAGCATTTGAGCTGGATAACCAGAGTCAATACATTCAGTCAGGAGGCTTTGCAGGCAGAAGAGGAAATAGATAACACCTGATCGGGACAAGAGTTACGAACCCCGTGCATTTTTGCGGTGTTTCTGCTATCCTTCTCTTACTTAAAAGAGAGTGAGGTGCGGACATGCGGGAAACAACGCGGAATAACGATCTTACGCTGCAGCACAGTGCGCTGGCACTGCAGGAGATACTGAACTCAAGGGAGGTCATTGCCTGCCAGACACTGGTGGCTGCCGGATATGCGTATGCGGGCAGCTATACCCGTGCGCTGGAGGCATACGATCAGGCGATCCGGGCGGCGCGGCTGATCGGAGAGCATGAGCAGCCGGCGCGGCACGCGACAGCGGCCGGGGCCATCTGCCTGAAACGCCAGCGCTTCAAGTCGGCGCTGGCTTATTATCAGCAGGCGCGGGAATGTGCCGTGGCTGCCGGGTGGAGCGATGCGCAGAAAGCGGAGATCCATCTGGGTCTGGGGCAGGCACTGGCCGGCATGGGAAAGGACGAGGGCTGCGGCGAGCTGAACACGGCGGAAGGTCTGCTTACCGGAAAAGCGCTGGCCGAGTGCAGGCTGACAAAGCTCCTTCATTATGCGTGGTATGACGGACTGGAGACCCTGCAGCACGCCGACGTTGTTTTCGAGGAGGTGGAGAAAGCGGCGGATGATCCGGTGGAAGGAAGGATCAACGCGCTGCTGAAAAAGGTCACGTTCGAGATGCGGATTCTGCATACTGACAGGTCCGAAGAGATGCTCGAAGAAGTGGCCGGGCTGCTGGAAAGTCAGCGCCCATGGGACACGCTGGCTTTTGGACGCTACTGCATGGTCAAAGCACGGCTGGAGGCGCAGAAGGAGCAGTATTCGCAGGCGTATGATACGGCGGCACAGGGCCTTTCCTGTTTGTGCGAAAGGCTGACGGCAGACGATCCTGAGCTGGTTGACGCCTATATGCTGCTGGGCGACTGCTGCGGACAGAACAGGCATCAGGAACGGCTGCGCTGTTACCAGTGCGCCATGGCCCTGCGGGGCAATGATATCGGTCAGGCGCCGCTCCGTGACGCGCCGCTCCTTCAAGACCTCGGCGAACTGCTGGAGGACAGCGCAAAGGAGGAGAGCGTCCGCTGCCGCCATCTGGCCGCCGAACTGTACATGGAGTCGGCCCACGGATGCTTTAGCGGACTTGATCATCAAACCGCGGGCAGGCTCTATATGGGGCTGGGAGAGTATGCCGAGGCGAATAAAGCGTTTTATCAGGCATTTTTGTCGATGCGGGAGCAAAGTATACCATGCGCCGAAGTCTGCATCGATCTGGCTTGGAGCACGCACTGGATGGACGATCCCGACGGTACGCTGAAATGGGTCAAGCAGGCGAAGGAGCTTGATCCGGACAACAAGTGGCTTTCCGACAGTGATCGCTACCGCTTGCTGCGTTATGAGGCGTGGGCCTATGGGAAAAAAGAGAACTTCCTGATGGAGCTGCAGCTTCGCCACAAGGTGCTGGAATGTATGCCCGAGGAGGAGAGCGGCACACGGATGGAGATGCTGGCGCTTGCGGGAGACGCGGCCTTCGACTGCGCATGGTTCGCTGAGGCCGCCGAATATCACAAGCAGGCGTTGGAGCTTGCCAAAGAGAAACAACGGGCGGAACAGGAGCACAGTATCGAAAGACGTTCGGATGTCAACGAGCTGTATGCCGCTCTGTGCAAGGATTACAGGTGCGATGGCCGCAAGCTGCGGGCACTTTGGATGGAGCTATGCTGGATCTGTTCCTGCTGACCGGGAACGGACATGACTGAGAAAAGCAAGAGGTATCAGACATCGTCTGATACCTCTTGCTCTATCATAGCTTCCTTTCCCGGCAGCTTCTGGCTGCGGCGGTACTCCAGCGGCGTGCAGGCGTAGGCTCGGCGGAAGGCGGCGGAGAACTTGCTCTGGTTGAGATATCCCACCCGCGCCGCCACGTCGATGACGGAGAGTTTTGTCTGGGCCAGCAGCTTTGCCGCCAGCAGCATCCGCTGTCCGGTCATATACTGGGCAATGCTCTGGCCGTATACGCCGTGGAAGTAGTTCTTCACGCTGCTTTCACTGATGGAGAACCGCTCCGCGAATTCCCGCACCGTGTGGGGCTGGGACAGGTCGCCGGTGATGATGGCCTCGATCTGCTTGGCCATGGCCACCTGCGAGCGGGTGTAATAGACCAGCTGCCGTGGCTGGGGCTGATCGTGCAGCAGCAGCGCCAGCAGGTCGATGACGCCGGTTTTCAGCTGCACCGTGCCCGTGGCGGTCTCTGACCCGGAGACGTCGAACAGCCGACCGGACAGCGTGTCCAGCAGGGGGAGCTTGGCGATATACGTCTCGCCGTCTGGGCAGTACTTCTCCCGCAGGGCCGCCAGCTCCACACCGAAGCCCTCTCGCAGCACCGGCAGGCCCTCACGTACCGTCTCCGGGTCGATGAAAAGCTCGATGCCCTCGTACACCCGGCCGGGATAGACGTACTCGTTCAGGGCGAATTTCTCCGTCAGAGAGATGTGCCCGGCAGTGAGAAAAACGCTCTTGTTATCGTTCAGCACCAGCTCGCATCGGCCGCGGGTGCAATAGTTGACGATCAGCGGTCCCTTTGCTTCCGGCGCGGAGCTTTCCGGTACCGGAGCGGGCCAGACGGGCGCGTTGACGGAGATCAGCGCCAGCGTTACGCCGGAGAACAGGGGAATGAACCGCATGCGTCCGCTGCCTTCGCTGCCGGACAGCAGAAGCTCGGTATAGTCCCCGCCCTCCCGGACGGTAACGCCGGGGAGGTGGCGGCATTGTCTGACGATCTGGGCGGTATCCATGGCGTGGTTCCTTTCTGCGTGGTTGAGAATCCGTTACCGTTTTGGAGCGAAAATGTCCAATGGGAGGTAGATACCGCCCACGGCGCTTGCTATAATAGCTGCTGGTTAGCGCAAACTAACCAATACGCTTCGGAGGTAACGATATGAATAACAAGCTTCAGGCAAAAGACCTGATCAACATCGGTCTTTTCACCGTACTTTACTTTGTGCTGGGCTGCTGTGTGGCCATCCCCATCGGCTTTGTGCCCATCTTCCTGCCCATTCTCGGCGCGTTGTGGACGCTGATCACCGGCATCCCCTTCATGCTGTTCGCTGTCCGTGTCAAGAAGTTCGGCATGGTGACCATCATGGCCATCCTCTCCGGTATTCTCATGGGCCTGACCGGTATGGGCTTCTGGGGCGTACCCATGGGCGTGGTGTTCGGTTTGCTGGGCGACCTTATCATGAAGTCCGGCAATTACGCCAGCGTGAAAAAGACCATTCTGGGCTACGGCGTGTTCAGTCTGTGGATGATCGGCATCTACATCCCCATGTACTTCATGGTAGAGCAGTCCCGTGCTGACTTCGCCGCCGGCTTCGGCGAGGAGTACGCCGACAAGGTCATGTCCGTCATGCCCATGTGGAGCATCGTACTGGTCATTGCCGGTATCTTTCTGTGCGCGCTGTTGGGCGGTCTGATCGGCAAGGCCCTGCTGAAAAAGCACTTTGCCAAGGCCGGCATCGCCTGATGGAGGGCCTGACCCATACCGCAAAGCGCCGGGGCCTGCTGCTGGATCCCCGTACCAAGCTGCTGATGCTCATTACCGTAACGTCGCTGATGCTGTCTACCGGCAACAGCGGCGTTATGAACATCGTCAAGCCGGTGTTGAGCGTGCTGCCGTTCATCCTTCTTTTGACAGAGGGCCGGTGGAAAACGGCGCTGAAATATCTGGTGCTGTACGCCGTGTGTTTCGCGCTGGAGCGGGTGGCGCTGTACTGCCTGTCGGGTCTTCCCGCGTTTTTGCTGCTGGCGGTATGCGCCATCATGACCCGGTTCGCGCCCGGTATCATGATGGGCGCGTTCCTGATCGCCTCCACCTCGGTCAGTGATTTCATGGCGGCCATGAAGCGGATGCATGTTTCCGAGAAGATCGTCATTCCCCTGTCGGTGATCTTCCGCTTCTTCACCTCCGTCGGCCATCCGTTCCCCGCCGTGTGCATCCGCACCAGCACGGAGCGTCCGGAGGCGCTGGACAAGGGGTGCTTCGTGCTGGCAGGCATCGATGAAAAGGGCCTTTTGCAGGCTGTCGCCACAGCGGTAGATATGGACCGGCACGGCGACTACGGTATCCCCGTGCCGGATTACCTTGACAAAACCGTCTCCACGAAGGTGGTCAAGATCATCCAGAGCTACACCGGCATTGTGGACAAATTCGTCTGGAGGAAATAAAACGCGGGCTTTTGATTCGCGGCGAACAAACCAAAATTTATCACAAACAAATCTCCGGGCATCGATCGATGTCCGGAGATTTTCATATCTTTGTTCCGCTGCCGGATATTTACGCACAACTCCTTGCCACCGTCAGACGGTGTCCAGAAATCTGACAATAAAGTGCAGTGCGCTGCCAGCGGCGATGGCCTCGGTGCGGTAATGGCAGGCATGGAGGTAGTCGGCATTGGGCTCAAAGGGATCCAGCGCGGCGGTGCGTTTGCGGATCTCGTCCATGTAAGGCGCAATAAATTCACCTACATAACCGCCAAGGATGATGGGGCAGTCGAACAGCATGTGAACATTGTGGTTGGTCAGCGCAAGATCATCCAGATAAGTGTCCCAGCAGGAGAGGGCGCGGGGATCTTCCTGCTCCAGCAGGGTGAAGAAGTCGGCAAGACGGCCATCCGTCAGGTCGGACAGCTCCGTGGCGGCCAGATAGCGGTCCACACAGCCCTTTTGTCCGCAGTAGCATGGCCGGCCATTGCGCTCGATGCAAAGGTGGCCCACCTCGCCGCTGTGGTGATGATATCCGGCGTAGGGGGAGCCATCAATAATGACTGCACCGCCGATATTGTTGGACAGCATCAGATAGAAAGCCGTCTTGATGTCCTTGTTGATCCACGTTTCCGCAAACCCTGCGGCATTGGCATCATTCAGCAGAGCCGTGGGGTACGGAATGTAACGGGACATATTGGCGCAGGTCTCACCGGTGAATTGCAGTATCTCGCCGTAAAAGACTGTCTGGTTATCCGCGGTCACCAGTCCGGGTACGCCGATCCCCACGCCCAGAATACGTTCGCTGGGGCATTGCAGTTGGTCGATGCAGTGCTGTACGATATCCCCGAGATAGCGGTAGTAATCATCCGTCCGCTCAAATTTTTTGCGCACGCGCTCCTTGTAAAAGACAGAGCCGCGCAGGTCTACCGCCACGATCGCCACATGGTTGCGTGTGATGTCAACACCTATGGCAATGCGGGCGTCGGCATTGAAGGTGTATGTCATGGCCCGCCGCCCGCCGGTGTTGCCCATAGTGCCTGCTTCGCACAGTAGCCCCTGCTGGCATAGGGAATTGATGTTCTGTGTGACGGTGGGCAGACTAAGATGCAGTGCATTGACGATGTTCTGCTTTGTTAGCCGGTCGTTTTGCAGAAACAATTGAAAAATATCTGTGAAATTCTTCCTTTGAATTTCCATGTTGGCCGTTGTTTTGATAGGCGACATCCCTCTCGTTTTATATAGTGGTTTTTGAAATCAGATATACTATAATGCACATTATAACACAAAATACTGCGGACACAAGAGATTTTGTCGTATTTGACGAAATAAGTTGATTCATTATGTAAGAACTGTTACTTGACAGTAAGGCGAACCTTGCTATAATTATATTATAACCCGTTTTTGCAATCAACTTTCAAAAGCGGGTTAACTTATCTAACTGAAACAGAAAGGAAGAAGACCATGAAAAAACTACTTGCATTGCTGCTGTCCGTTGTGATGGCACTGGGCCTGCTGGCAGGCTGCGGCCAGACGCCGCAGAATGACACCACTGATCCCACCGAGAAGAAGCTGACCGTTGGCCTGGCACTGACCGGTATCAACAGCAACGCCGTGTTCATCGATATGCGCAAGGACATCGAGGCACGCTGCAATGAGGCCGGCTACAAGCTGATGACCGCCGACATCGAAGGCGGCGCCAGCCAGATCGTCACCGCGCTGGAGAACTTCATCAACGGCGGCTGCGACATCATCATCCTGCAAAATTCCGCCGAAGAGGCATATGCGGACCTGCTGAAGCAGGCTGTGGACAAGGGCATCATCGTGGCCTCCTACGACTATGAGTCCGACATTGCACAGTACGCCTGTGTTTGCTCCAACTACGAGGTCGGCAAGGTCATCGGCCAGGAAATGGGCAAGTACTGCAACGAGAACGAGGGCAGCGGCAAGGTCGCGATCTGCAGCTACTCCGCACTGGACTTCCTGGTGGAGCGTGAGCGCGGTATGCGCGATGGCTTCGCTGAGGTCTGCCCCGATGGTGAGATCGTTATGGCACAGGATGCCGGCTTCGCCAACGAGGGCGTGATCGCCGGTGAGAACTTCCTGCAGGCTATCCCCGACATTCAGGGCGTTATGGGCATCAACGACGGCGGTGTGCTGGGCGTGTACGAGGCATTCAAGGCTGCCGGCAAGAGCTTCGAGAAAGACGGCATCGCGCTGGTCGGCTGTGATGCCAGCGTCGACGGCCTGGCTGCCATGAAGGAAGGCGACATGTTCTACTGCACCATCGACCTGGATCTGGTCAATCAGGTGAGCCAGATGTACGAGCGCTGCGTCACCGCCGCGCTGACCGGCGAGATCGATGCGTCCATGGCCTGCGTGACCTACCCCGTCAATCCCCTGCACCAGTCTGACGTTCAGTAACGGCTCGACCGGCTGAGATCGATCGTCAACAGAGAATAGCTATGAATGGGGCCGGCAGTGACTTGTCGCTGCCGGCCCGTTCATATCAGGCAAATCGTGAAAGGATGAAAAGCCAATGGAAGAGCGGAACATTCTGGAGCTTAAGCATATCAGCAAGCAATATACCGGCGTGAAGGCTTTGGACGATGTTTCCATCAGCTTCCGCCGGGGAGAGGTACACGCCCTGATGGGCGAGAACGGCGCAGGAAAGTCTACCCTTATCAAGACTCTTTCCGGTGCTATCCGGCCGGATACCGGCGAGATCCTCTTTGAAGGAACGACCTACTCCCACATGGAGCCGCATCAGGCGATGGAATTGGGCATCCATGTGATCTATCAGGAATTTAATATGATGCCGGAGCTGAGCGTGGCCGAGAATATATTCATGGGGCAGCAGCTTGGCGGCGGCATACTGTTCAACAAGTCGATAACGGAAGAACGCGCCCAGAAGATACTGGACGGCATGCATGTGAAGATCAGCGCGAAGGAAACGGTCAAAAACCTGTCTGTGGCCAATATGCAGCTGGTGGAGATCGCAAAGGCCCTGACGCGGGATGTGAAGATCCTGGTCATGGACGAGCCCACCGCGCCCCTGACGGACGCGGAGGTGGAGACGCTGTTCGAGATCGTGCAGATGCTCAAGAGCAAGGGCGTTACCATTATATACATTTCCCACCGTATCGCGGAGGTCTTTCAGATCTCGGATCGGGTGTCGGTGCTGCGGGACGGTAAGTTTATCAAGACCGTGCAGACGGAGGACGTGGACAGGGAAGAGCTGATCCGCCTGATGGTGGGCCGCGAGGTGAGCGACACATATCCCAAGCGCGACTTTGCACCCGGCGATGTGACGTTGGAGCTGCAGGATGTCTGCGGCAACGGCGTGGAGCATATCTCCTTTGCGGTGCGCAGCGGCGAGATATTCGGACTGTCTGGCCTGGTGGGCGCGGGACGGACGGAGACCATGCGCATGATCTTTGGCGCGGATCCCATTGACAGCGGTACGGTTTTGCTGAACGGGAAGCCTGTTTGCCCCAAGCATCCCTCCGATGCGGTGAAGCTGGGCATCGGGCTGATCCCGGAGGATCGCAAGCAGCAGGGACTGCTGCTTGATCTGCCGATCTTTACAAATATCAGCATGGCTACCATGCGTGACATCTCCCGTTTTACGGTGATGAACAGCCGGGCGGAGAAAGAGAACGTGAACCATCTGGTGGATGCGGTGACCATCAAGACCCCCTCCATTTCTCAGCTGGTGCGGAACCTGTCCGGCGGCAACCAGCAAAAGGTGGTTCTTGCCAAGTGGCTGGCGGCCAACTGTAAGGTGCTGATTTTTGACGAACCCACCCGCGGCATTGATGTGGGTGCGCGGCATGAGATCTATAAGCTGATGAATGAGCTGTGCCGGCAGGGCATTGCCATCGTAATGATATCCTCGGACATGGAGGAAATGCTCGGCATGTCCGACCGCATTCTGGTTCTCTGCGAGGGACGGCAGGCGGGTCTCCTGGAACGCAAGGATTTCTCCCAGGAGACCATTCTGTCCCTGGCGTCCGGCCAGTACTGATTTTCTTGAAAGTGTGAGGTGATCGCAATGCAGAAAAAGAAGCTGAACCTGAAGGAATATGCGGTGTGGATCATGCTGGTGGTCCTGATCGCCGTGTTCTCTCTGGCGGTACCCAATTTTGCCACGACAGGCAATATGGTCACCATTCTGCGCCAGGTAGCCAATATCGGTATCCTGTCCGTGGGCATGACATTTGTGCTGATCTCCGGCGGCATCGACCTGTCCATCGGTAACCAGATGGGTCTGGTGGGCGTGATCTCCGCCATGCTGATGGTGGAGTACAGTGTTTCCCCCGTTCTGGCCTGTCTGGCTGGTCTGGTGGTAGGCGTGATCGTCGGCCTGATCAACGGCCTGCTCATTACCTATACCCAGATGCCGCCGCTGATCATGACGCTGGGCATGAGCTATGCGGCCAGAGGTCTGGCCTATATCATTACCGGCGGCTATCCTGTGTACGGTCTGCCGGAGATCATGAAGTGGATGGGTCAGGGCTATCTGTTCGGCGTCATTCCCGTGTGCGTGCTGGTCATGGTGATCGTCATTGCCATCGGCGCGTTCATTATGAATAAGACCTACATCGGCCGTCAGTTCTACGCCATCGGCAGTAATGAGGAGGCCGCCCGTCTCTCTGGCCTGCGTGTGCAGCGTATCCGCGTGCTGGGCTATGTGATCGCCGGATTCCTGGCCGCACTGTCCGGCATTGTGCTGATGTCCCGCGTAAATTCCGGCCAGCCTATGAACGGCAACGGCATGGAGATGGATGCGCTGATCGCCTGTGTAGTGGGCGGTATCAGCGTCACCGGCGGCGAGGGCAAGGCTACCGGTATGATCGGCGGTATGCTGGTCATGGGTATTCTGGCCAACGGCATGGCCGTGGCCGGTATGAGTGAGTACCTCCAGATGCTGGTCAAGGGTGCCGTTCTTGTGGCTGTGGTGGCCATCGACTGCTTCAGCCGGCATCATTCCCTGAAGTCTCTGTTGAAGAAGTAAGGAGGAGAGCAAATGGGCGTTTATAACGGTTCATTTTACGCAAAGTCCCTGAATATGGATACCACCATCGGCGTTATCCTGCCCCACGACAGCCGGAAGCATCTGGGCGTTGAACCCCTGCACCCCGGCATTACCCCCTCTGAAAGACCCAAGACGCTTATTCTGCTCCACGGCTTGTCCGACAACTGGGCGGCGTGGATGCACCGCACGTCCATCCTGCGCTATGCGGAGATGTTCGATATCGCTGTGCTGGCACCGGAAGTCCAGCGCAGCTTCTACATGGACATGAAGAATGGCCCGGCGTACTTCACCTATATCACCGAGGAACTGCCGGAGCTGGCGGCCAGACAGTTCCATATCTCCGTGGCCCCAGAGGATCTGATGATCGCCGGACTTTCCATGGGCGGTTATGGCGCACTGGCCTGCGGCCTGAGCCATCCCGACCGCTTTATGGGTGTCGGCGCCTTTTCCAGCGTGGCAGATCTGCGGAAATTCGTGCTGGATGACGACTACGCGGGCCGTAAGGAGCTGCGGGGCTGGCTGAAGGATCGCACCGGCATCTATGGCGAGGCGCTGGACTACCCGGAGGCGTTTGATCCCTACCGTCTGGTGGATGCCGCCATGGAGCGCGGAAAGCTGCCCAAGCTCTACATGACCTGCGGCCAGCAGGACTTTATGCACGAGGACAATGTGGCCCTGCAGGCGTACATGAAGGAGAAGGGCATGGACTTCCGCTATGAGGAGTGGCCCGGCGAGCACGAATGGGGCTTCTGGGATGTGTCTATTCAGAAAATGTTGGAGTACTTCCTGATTGGATGAAAGGAGAAGAATTATGATCCCTAAAACGATGAAAGCGCTTGTGGCGTATGGCAAGCATGACTATAAGCTGGAGACGGCCTATCCCGTGCCCGAATGCGGCCCGGATGATATCCTTATCAAGACCGAGGGCTGCGGCATCTGCGCCGGTGACCTGAAATGCATGCATGGCGCGGAGCGCTTCTGGGGCAATGAGACGGAGCCCTCCTGGGTCAAGCCGCCGTTCATCCCCGGTCATGAGTTCTTGG
Organism: bacterium; assembly: GCA_963640475.1. Classification (GTDB taxonomy): domain Bacteria; phylum Bacillota; class Clostridia; order Oscillospirales; family Oscillospiraceae; genus Vescimonas. Next base: position 60,608 of record CAVHYW010000004.1, read on the forward strand.
GCCGTATCGTGGCCGTAGGCGAGAACGTGAAGGAGTATAAGATCGGCGAGCGCATCACTGCCGACCAGATCGTGCCCTGCGGCGAATGCCGCTTCTGCAAGAGCGGCCGCTATTGGATGTGCCAGCCTCATGCGACCTTCGGCTTCCAGGCTGCCAATAACGGCGGCATGGCGGAGTATGTCCGCTATCCCAAGACGGCGGTGCTGCACCGTGTGCCGGAGGATATGCCGCTGGAAAAGGCACTGCTGGTGGAGCCCTACGCATGCTCCAAGCACTGTGTGGATCGTGCGCAGATCACCAACGAGGACGTGGTGGTCATCTCCGGCGCCGGTACGCTGGGCCTGGGTATGGTCACCTATGCCCGCATGAAGAACCCCGCCAAGCTCATCGTGCTGGATATGATGGACTCCCGTCTGGAAAAGGCCAAGGAGTTTGGCGCGGATCTGGTCTGGAATCCCTCCAAGATGGATGTGACAGCCGAGATCATGAAGCTGACCGATGGCTACGGCTGCGATATTTACATTGAAGCCACCGGCCACCCCTCCTCCGTGACCCAGGGCATGAACATGATCCGCAAGCTGGGCCGTTTCGTGGAGTTCTCCGTGTTCGGAGCACCGACCACGATGGACTGGTCGGTTATCGGCGACGGCAAGGAACTGGATGTGCTGGGTTCCCATCTGTCCCCCTACTGCTTCCCCTTCGTCATTGAGCATATCCACGACGGTACGCTGAAAACGGATGGCATGATCACCCAGACCTTCGCTTTGGAGGACTGGGAGAAGGCCTTTGACTATGCCACAGGCAAGTACGGGCATTTTAAGATCGCGTTTGTGTTCTGAGCGGTGAGTGCCCATGAACAGTAACGAGAAAGCACGCTGGATACGCTCCGGCGAGACGGTGCTGGGCATAGAGCTGGGCTCCACCCGGATCAAATCCGTGCTGATAGGCCCGGATCATGCCGTGCTGGCCAGCGGCGTCTACCAGTGGGAGAATACGCTGGAGAACGGCCTGTGGATGTACAGGCTGGAGGACGCGATCGCCGGTGTTCAGGCCAGCTTTCACGATCTGGATCAGGCGGTGCTGCGCGGCTACGGCCTGCATCTGGAGCGCATCGGCGCCATCGGCATATCCGGCATGATGCATGGCTATCTGGCGCTGGATCGTGACGGAAAGCAGCTGGCTCCGTTCCTGACCTGGCGCAACACGAACACCGTGGCGGCAGCGAAAGAGTTGACCGGGCTGTTCCAATTCAACATTCCCCTGCGCTGGTCCATTGCCCAGCTTTATCAGGCGATCCTGCAAAAGCAGCCCCATGTTCCCGATGTGGCGCATATCACCACGCTGGCGGGCTACATACACTACCGCCTGACGGGCCGGTTCGCCATGGGCGTCGGTGATGCCTCCGGCATGTTCCCCATTGACCCGGAGACCTGCGGCTTCGATCAGCGCATGGCGGATCAATTTGACGCACTTGTGGCCCCTTATGGCTTCTCCTGGCATATCCGGGAGCTGCTGCCGGAGGTGCTGACGGCGGGCACCTGCGCGGGCACGCTGACTGAAGAGGGCGCACGCCTGCTGGATCCCAGCGGCAGACTGAAGCCGGGCGTTCCACTGGCACCGCCTGAGGGCGATGCCAGCACCGGCATGGTGGCCACCAATTCCGTGGCCGTCCGCACGGGTAATGTGTCCGCCGGTACGTCCATCTTCTCCATGGTCGTGCTGGAGCGCCCTCTGCGCCGCCTATACAAGGATATCGACATCGTGTCTACGCCCTCCGGACACTCCGTGGCTATGGTACACTGCAACAACGGCACGACGGAGATCGACGCATGGTGCAAACTGTTCAAGCGCTTTGCCCAGCTGCTGGGCGCGGAGACGGATGACGCACGCATATACAGCCTGCTCTTTGAGGAGAGTCTGCAAGGCGACAGCGACTGCGACGGGGTGGTGTACTACAACTACATGGCTGGCGAGCCGGTGGTGGGCCTGACCGAGGGGCTGCCCATGCTGCTGCGCAGGCCGGAGAGCTCCTTCACGCTGGCCAATTTTATGCGCGCTCAGCTCTGCGCGGTCATGGCTGCGTTGGCGGTGGGCATGCGTATTCTGGAGGACGAGCAGGTCAAGATCGACCGCCTTACAGGCCACGGCGGTATTTTCAAGACCCCCGGTGTGGCGCAGCGTTATCTGGCGGCGGCCATGGCCGCACCTGTGTCGGTGCTGTCCGGCGCCGGTGAGGGCGGCCCATACGGCATGGCCCTGCTGGCGCAGTACCTTACGGTACACGCGGCGGGCAGAACGCTGGAGGACTTTCTGGAACAGGATGTGTTCCGGGTGGAGGAGAGCAGCGTCTATGTCCCCACTTCGGAAGAATGTGCGGCGTACCGCCGCTATCTGGAGCAGCACAGCCGCGGCTTGGCTGCGGAGCATGCCGCTGTGGAAGCGCTGCTGTCAGCGCGATGATCGGTTTTCCTTTCCTGCTTTTCACCATTCCCTGTGAGACTTGTTGCTTGCAGCAGGAGAGCGGTGCTGGCAGGTGGATCGAGACAATACGCAAAAGAACGGTCAGAGGAAACTCTGACCGTTCTTTGCGCGGCGGGGGAGAAGCGAGATAAAAACGAAGATCATACTGCGCCCGTGGCGTCTTGACATGGGAAATAAAATTTGCTACGATACGACCGAAGAATCATTTTGATTGAGGGAAGAGCCGCGAAGACGCGGCTTTCTATCAGATAAACGGTTAGCGCGACCTAACCGAAGCTTGCGGCAAAGGAGTTTCCCTTATGAAAAGAGCCTATGCAAGATCCCAATACGCAAAGCCGTGTGAACAGTATTGCCGGGAGGTATATCCTAATGAGGCCGAGGCCATCTTCCGGAAAGCGGAGGGATGCTATCTTGCCTTTTTGAAGGATATGCCCGATCTGGGCGAAAACATGATGGCAAAGAATATGCTGGACTGGTTCACGATCCTCGCCTTTTATGAAGCCAGCGGCCACAGAATGGACGGCGAGACGCTGCTTGCCATCAAGCGCCGTGCCGTGGACCGGATGAAATTCCTCGGAAAGCTGGTGGACGGCAACAAGCACCAGTGGCCGTACAGGCTGTTTGAAAAAATGTATACAAATTTCATGAAAATGCAGGAGGAGCATCAGGCAAAGGGCGAGTGGCTGGACAGCTGGAAGATCGAGCTGAACCCCGACCACCGGACGGAGGGCTTCTGCTTTCACCTGATCGGCTGTCCCATTGCCAGACACGCCAAAGAGCACGGATACGAGGAGTTGCTGCCGTACCTCTGCAAAACCGACCACTTCCTTGCCGAGGTCATGCACGCCCGTCTGATCCGCACCCGAACCGAAGCCCTGGGCGGCGATCACTGCGACTATTGGTATGTGGGGGATAAAAGTCCGGCGCTGGCACAGTATCAAGATCTGGAGCAGATATGACAGGAGGCAGATCAGGATGAAGTATAACGGTTTTTATTTCTGGATGTTCAAGGGTTCCATGAAAAAGGTTCTGGCCGAGAAATACGGCAGCGCGTATGCCGCGGAGGTCATGAAAAAGAGCAGGAAGGTCTATCGGGAGCTGGTGGAAAAAGCGGATGACATCGGTGACAATAATCCCATGGCTTACAATGAGCTGTTTGCACTGGCCTTTGTCGCGCCGTATGTGGCCAGTGAAAAGAAGATCCCGCCGGAGACCGTGCAGGAGATGATGCGCCGCTCCCTGTATCACATCAAGTGGTACTTTGGCAGGACGGATCTGAATACGGATAAGGGCAAGGCGGAGAACAAAAAGAGTGTTGTCAAGTACGCCAAATGGTACACGCCGGAAAAAGAAAAGCAGTACCCCACCTCTTTTAAAGTGGACTTTGTGGGACAGCCCTATGAGGGCGCCTGCTACTACCGCATCACCCGCTGTCCCATCTGTACCTACGCGGAAAAGCTGGGCGTCTCTGAGCTGATGCCGCTGTTCTGCGAGTTGGACGCGGTCATGATAACGCTTCAGCACGGCGTCCTGCACCGCCAACAGACCATCGCCTCCGGCGGCGATCACTGCGACTACTTCATCACAGGCGACAAAGAATGATTTGAGAGCAAAAAGCCCGTATCAGCGCTTTGCTGATACGGGCTTTTTATGTTGTGCGTGCGGGGAAACTCAGACCTTCCAGCTTGCCGCCTGCCGGCGTTCCGCTACGAAGCGGCGGTAGATGCCGTCCACAGCGACCAGCCCGTCGTGGGTGCCCTGCTGGACGATCTGGCCGTGATTCACCACGAGGATCTGGTCGGCGTGGTGGACGGTCTTGAGCCGGTGGGCGATCATGATAACGGTTTTCTCATGGGTCAGCGCCGTGATGGCCTCCATCAACTCCTTTTCGTTCTCCGGATCGACGTTAGCGGTGGCTTCGTCCAGAATGATGATGGGCGCGTCCTTCATCATGGCGCGGGCGATGGAAATACGCTGGCGTTCGCCGCCGGAGAGCGTGCCGCCCGCTTCGCCGATGACCGTATCATAGCCCTGCGGCAGCTTCATGATGAAGTCGTGGCAGCGGGCCTTCTTTGCCGCCGCAATGACTTGTTCCATGGTTGCGTTGGGCTGACCGAAGCGGATGTTGTTGGCGATCGTATCGTGGAACAGGTAGACATTCTGGAACACGAAGCTGAAATTCCGCATCAGACTGTCCATGTCGTACTCCCGCACATTATGGCCGCCCAGCGTCACGCGCCCGCCATCCACATCCCAGAAGCGGGACAGCAGATGGCAAAGGGTGGTTTTGCCGCCGCCGGAGGGGCCGACGATGGCCGTCGTTGTCCGCTCCGGGATGTCCAGCGTAATCCCGTTGATGATGGGCTTTTCACCGTAGGAGAAGCTGATGTTTTCCGCGCGGAGGTCGTGGCGTTCCGGCGTGATTTCCGCACCGGAAATGTCCATGGCAGGCAGGTTCAGAATATCGGTGGCCTGATTCGCGCAGGTGTCCACCACCCGCAGCAGGCTGGACTGTGTGCCCGCCTGTTCCAGTCCTTCCGTCAGCAGGAAGGAGCAGATGCAGAGCATGACGCAGTTCAAAAGCGCCATCCGCCCGCCGGTGTAGAGCACGAGCGACAGCACCACCACGCCCACGTCAATCAGCTTGGACACAGCGTTCTGCGCCAGCATCAGCGGCAGGAGCTTCAGCTCCATGTCGGTGTTGGCATCCACATTTTCCGTGATGGATTCTTCCAGACGGCGGTTGTATTTCCCTGTCAGGGAGTAGGACTTCACCTCGGCGATACCCTTGATAAATTCCAATACCCGCTCCACCACGATCACATCGCCAGTCAGCTTTCTGGCGGTCGTTTTCTCCGACTTGACCTGCAAGGTGTGATTGACGCAATAGTAGAGCAGCAGTCCCGCGACGATCAGCAGCCCCACACGCCAGTCAAAGAGGAACACCGCCAGCGTCATGACTGCCGTGGAAAAAACGCCCTCGGTGACCAGCATGACCACGCGGGTGGACACACCGGAGAGGTTATCCATGGTATTGGTGGTGACGGAGGTGATGGCCCCCAGACTGTTTTCGTTGAAATAGCCCATGGGCAGGTACCGCAGATGCTCGGCGATCTGCACCCGCTTGTTGGCAGTGGTGCAGTAGCCGCCGTCCGTCTGCAGAGCGGTGGCGCGGTATTTCAGCAGCGACGAACCGACGACAGACACCAGCATGATGGCAAGGGACAACAAAATCGTTTTGTCCGTCACGCCGCCTGTCAGGATCGCTTGCAGCATCACGCCAATCGCCGGAAGCTTCAGCGCGGAGAACAGCGCCGCCGCCACGCCAAGGATGATGGAGATATAGAACTCTCTACGCTCCCGTTCGTCGCAGAAGCGGAAAAACTTTCTCAAGATCTCAAGCACGCTCCGCACCTCCTTCCGCACTGTCGCGGGACGCCATATGCGCGTTCCAAAGGGCTTCATACAACGGACAGGTTTGCAAAAGTTCCGCCTGCGTCCCTGCCGCTTCCACGCGGCCGTCGTTTACCACGACGATCTGGTCGGCGTCCACGATAGTGGAGAGCCGGTGGGCAATGATGATGAGCGTCTTGCCCCGGACGAGCCGCGCCACGCTTTCCTGAATCACAGCTTCATTCTCTGGATCGGTGTAGGCGGTGGCCTCGTCCAGAATGACGATGGGTGCGTTTTTCAGCATGGCGCGGGCAATAGAGATGCGCTGCTTTTCGCCGCCGGAGAGGTGTCCGCCGCCGCTGCCCACCACCGTATCGAAGCCGTTTTCCAGCCCCATGATGAAGTCGTAGCAGCCGCAGTCGCGCGCGGCCTGCTCCACCTCAGAATCGGTGGCGCCGGGCCTGCCCATGCGGATATTCTCCCGCACGGTGGTATCGAACAGGAAGTTATCCTGCGAAACGTATGCAACGAGTTTGTTATAATGTTCAGAGGAAATGCTGCGGATGTCCGCGCCGCCGACGGTGATGCTGCCGCTGTTCACATCCCAGAAGGATGCGATCAGCTTGGCGATGGTGGATTTTCCGCTGCCGGAGGGCCCCACCAGCGCGTTGACCGTTCCCTCACGGAAGGTCAGGTCAATGCCGTGCAGCACCTCAGTATCGCCGTAGCCGAAGTGGACGTTATGCAGCTCCACGGTGCTGCCCTGCGGCGTTTCTATGTCCGTCTCCGGGCGGGACAGCTCCGAGGCGGTCAGGATGTCCGTCACTTGACCGATAATGGTGCCCACCTTGGCAAGATCGTCGGTAAACTTCATGCAGCCGATGATGGGCGTGATAAGTCCCATGGAGAGGATCACGACGAGAACGAATTTCTCTGGTGAAAGCGCTCCGCTTTTCAGCAGCAGCCCGCCGATGGGCAGAACGCTCAGGAGCGTCGCAGGCATGATGTTCATGGCAAAGGTGAAGTAGAAGTTGCTCTTGTTCATCCAGTCTATGTAGCTTCGGGCGCACGCGCGGGCGGCGGTGACAAACTTCTCATAGCTGCTTTTCGCCTTGCCGAATACCTTGATGACCTCGATGCCGCCGATGTATTCCACCGCCGTATCGTTCAGCGCGTTGGTGGCGGCCACGGTGCGGGCGTAATTCTTGTTGTAGCCCGCCATCATCAGCATGAAAAACACCATGCCCAGCGGAAAGGTGATAAGGCTGGCCAGCGCCATGCGCCAGTCCAGAACGAACAGGTACACAAGCGTTGCCAGCGCCACCACCGCATTGCTGCTCATTTCCGGAATGACGTGGGCCAGTGTCGGCTCGATACTGTCCACCCGCTCCACGAGGATGTTTTTCAGTTCGCCGGAGCCTTTGGCCTGCACATCACCCAGCGGCATGCGGGAAAGCTTTTCCAGTCCCTGCTTGCGGATATTGCCCAGCACGGCGAAGGTGGCTTTGTGGGACTGGGCCGTGGACAGGGAGTGGAACAGCACCCGCAGCAGCCAGAACGCCGCCATCACCGCACAGTCCGCGAGATAGCTGGATAGCTCCCGATTCCCCGCCAGCAGCTTCCCGATGACCCGCGCCATCACAAAGAACGGCAAAATTTGAAATGCCGCGCCGATGACGGCGAAGATCACGCTGGCGATATAGCCCGAGCGTTTCTGTCCGGCGAAGGTGAATATCCAGCCGAACGTACTCTTTTCCTTTTGCATGTTTTACCTCACATCAAAAATCTCTTGCAGCCTTGGAGCGGCTCCTTCTGAAACGGCCAGATCATCCCGTATTCCGCCGCCGTCCAGATGCAGCACTCTTGTGCAGGTGCGGCAGACGAACTCATAGTCGTGGGTCACGATGAAAATGATTTTGCCCATAGCGGAAAGCCTTTGTGTCAGCGCCGCCAGCCGTACCATGCTGTCGTAGTCCAAGCCGCTGGTGGGTTCGTCAAGCACCAGAAGCTCCTTGCCGCAGACCATGGCGGCTGCCGCCGCCAGCCGCTGCTTCTGCCCACCGGAAAGGGTATTGGGGTGCCGCTCACGAAGCGGCGCGAGCCCCAGTTCCTCCAGTGTTTTTTCTGCCAGCGCCGTGTCCGGCTGCCGGATGCCAAAGGTACACTCCGCCGCTACGCTTTCGGCAAAGAGCTGATAGTTCACATCCTGCATAACCATGTAGGAGCACTGCATGCGCGCCTTCGGCTTTTGCGGCGTTCCGTTCCAGAGATATTGTCCGGCGGTTTCCTTATGCAGGCCGCAGAGCGCACGGGAGAATGTGGTTTTCCCTGCGCCGTTGTGTCCGACAACAGCGATGACCTCGCCGGAAGCGGCCTGCAAGGAGATATTGCTTAGCACCGGCTGCTTTTTATAGGCCAGCGACACATCTTTCAGTTCCAGCACTGGCGGCTGGTTTGCCGCAGCAGCGCACATCGGCTTTTCGCCGTGCAGGTTGATGGCCCGCAGGCCCATGCTCTGCCGCTTTTCAGCAGGCAGCGCACGGAACTGCTCCGGCGTCCAATCCCCGGCGATGCGGCCATTCTCCAGATAGATGATACGGTCGGCCACATCCACCAGATAATACAACCGGTGTTCCGCCACGATGACGGTCTTGCCCTGCGACTTAATGAGCCGCAGGTGCTCCCGCAGCTCACTGATGGCCGTCATGTCCAGATTAGACGACGGCTCGTCCAGCAGGTAAACCTCCGGATTCATGGCATAGACCGACGCAAAGGCGATCTTCTGCTTTTCGCCGCCGGAGAGGGCGAAGATGTTGCGGCCCAGCAGATTTTCAATATGCAGCTCCTTGGCCGTTTCCGCCACGCGGCGGCCCAGCTGCTCCTGCGGGACGGCCTCGTTTTCCATACCGAAGGCGATCTCGCTGTCGGTGTCCACGTTGAAAAACTGCGTCCGGGGATTCTGGAACACGCTGCCCACCTTTTCCGCAATGCGGTACATGGGCAGCTCGGCAAGGTTCTCTCCGTCCAGCAGGATCTCTCCGCGCAGCTTACCGGCAAAGAACTGCGGGATCAGCCCGTTGATAAGCCGGGTCAGTGTGGTTTTCCCGCAGCCGCTCCGCCCGCACAGCAGCACGCACTGCCCGTCCGGAATGGTGAGGTCAATGTTCTTCAGGCTGCCGTCCGTGCTGTCGGGATAGGCGAAGGACACGTTCTGAAATTCGATCATACGCTCACCGCCTTCCCTGCAAGCTCTGCGACGAGGAACGCCGTAAACAGCGCCATTGCCAGCCAGTCCGCCGCCTTCATCTGAATGTTCACAAGGCAGGTGCGGGGCTTGGGATTCTCGATCCCCCGCGTTACGGAGGCGATAGACAGCTCGTCCGCCGCCTTGCTGGCTGCCGTCAGCAGTGGCACATAGATGCAGTTGACCGTCATAGCCGGGGCTTTCAGGAAGCCCCAGAACGTCGGCGACACGTCCCGCAGCCGCATGGCATCCTTGATGAAGTGCCAGTCCTCACGGATGGTGGGCAGATAGCGGAGCATAACGGCGATGGGGATGGTCAGCTTTTTCGGCACACGCAGCCGGGCCATGGTGGAGAGGAACTCGCCCACCCTGGTGGTGCTGATAACAAGTCCCGCCAGCATGCCGCAGGCGTAGACCTTATGAACCAGCCCCAGAAACGCCACGAACATGGCTCGCCATGTACCGGTCAGCACGCCCATGCACCAGACGGTGAACAGGCAGATCAGGCCATACGCAATAATGCCCCGCAGGGCATACCACCACTTTCCGCTGAGTGCGGCCAGCAGGCCGATCAGCGTCACCAAGGCAAACTGAAAATACAGGCTGGGCGCGAACATGGCGCAGAGGACGCACATCAGAATAAGAAATAGCTTTGTCCGGGGGTCAAGGTTCAGCGGCTTCATTGGGTGATACCGGCTTTTTCAAACTGTTTTTTCAGCATCTTGCAGCCCACAAAGGCGCTGACAGCGGCGGCCAGAACCGTTCCCACCAGCATGATGATCAGGATCCATGTGGTTCCCATGGAACGCATGGTGTCGATATAGGACTGCTCCGTGCCGTTGCCCAGCATGGTCTTGGCCCAGCCGTCGGGGTCGGCGAAGAACACCAGATAGGAGGCCGTACCGCCCAAAGACAGCAGAATGTAGGACAGCGAATTGATCTTCTTGCTTTTATATTGTCCCGCACCCGCTACAAGGTCGGCGACGATGCCCATAATGAGATAGCCCAGCGCCATGGCCCAGTGCATACCGGTGACGAACCAGATGATGCAGAGAAGAGCGCCAAGAATGGTAGCGGCCCAACGCTTCTGCACCTTGGCCAGCATCAAGAGATACACCGGCCCGCACAGCAGGGCGCTGCCCACGGGCATATAGAACGTCAGCACCGGGTTCGGCGCGAAGAAGATGCCGCCCACAAGGGCGAATACCAGAAACAGCGCGGTGAAGATGCCTACCGTCACGAGATCCTTTACCGTCAGTCCTTTATTTGCGGTCGTTTGCTGATTCATATCATTGTCTCCTTTGCTTTCAGCGGACGGATTGACTTTCCGCCCGCGGTTTGTTATAATTCGGTTAGATTCCGCTAACCGAAAAACATCGTACCGTAAGATATGGATATTTGCAACGGTCTGCGCCTCTGTTTGGCTGTTCGTTGCAATGAAAAACCGAATCGTTTCAAGGAGTCGATATGAACGGCAAAATACTCAAGGAATACAGTACGCTTTTATCGGAAAGCAGCTTTACGCCCATTCCGGGCTGTGAGCAATTCAGTCCCGCCGGGAACAGCTGACAGCTGTCCCCGGCGCTCGGCGGTGGCCACTACTGGCTGTACGCACAGAAGGATCTGTTTGACATCAAGATCCACGATTTCTATTTTCATAACGATTTTGTCCTGAATTTTGACATTCCGGAGGGAACCGGCTACCGGCCACGGACACGCTTTGCAAAGTTTTTCAACCTCCCGGAGCTGATGAATCTATTCAAGGAGGTCGCCGACATCAAAACGGCGGATCAGCTCCACTTGCCCACACCGGAGGTCGAGTACCACACCATCGCCAGCAAGCCCACGGAGATTCAGCAGGAAATGGTGAAAGACCTATCGGAACGCGCGTCTAAGGTACACAGCGGTTCCGTCACCCCGGATGTGGACAATATGCTCAAGATCACCTCGGACGGGCGCAAGCTGGGGCTTGACCAGCGCATCATCAATCCCATGCTCCCCGACGAAGAAACCACCAAGGTCAATCAATGTGTGGCGAACATCCTCCAATACTGGCGCGACGGCGAGGCGGACAAGCTGACGCAGCTTGTATTCTGCGACATTTCCACGCCAAAAGCCGCGCCCTCGCAGCGGGCGGCAAAGGCTTCCCCCGGTACGCTGGATAGCCCGGAAATCCGTGCGCTGGAAAGTGCGATCCCTTTGGAGGAAAGCTCTGATACGCCGTTTACGGTCTATGAGAATGTGCGTCAAAAGCTCATTGCCGCCGGGATGCCCCCGGAACAGATCGCGTTCATCCATGACGCCAACACAGAGGTCAAAAAGCGGGAGTTGTTTGCAAAAGTGCGAAGCGGTCAGGTGCGCGTCCTCATGGGCAGCACGGCCAAGATGGGCGCGGGAACCAACGTGCAGGATCGTTTGATTGCACTTCACGATTTGGATTGCCCGTGGCGGCCTCGTGATCTCACGCAGCGCAAAGGCCGCATCGAGCGTCAGGGCAATCAGAATAAGCTCGTTCATGTATGCCGCTATGTGACCGAGGGGACGTTCGACGCCTACTTGTGGCAAACCGTTGAGAACAAACAGAAATTCATCAGCCAGATCATGACTTCAAAATCCCCGGTTCGTTCCTGCGAGGACGTGGATGCCACGGCGTTGTCCTTTGCGGAGATCAAAGCGCTCTGTGCCGGTGATCCCCGCATCAAGGAGCGTATGGATTTGGACATTGAGGTGTCCAAGCTCAAAATTATGAAAGCAGACCACAACAGCAAGCAATACCGGTTGGAGGACAGTCTGCTGAAATACTTCCCGGAAAAGATTGAAGAACACAAGGGCTTTGTCCGTGGACTGGAAGCGGATATACAGACCCTCGCGGCGCATCCGCTCCCGGCAGAGGGTTTTGTCGGCATGGAGATTCGCGGCGACCGGCTCACCGATAAGGAAAACGCCGGTGCTGCGCTGCTGGACACCTGCAAGGAGGTCAAGGGCAAAGACCCGGTGCAGATCGGCAGCTATCGCGGCTTTACCATGTCCGTCGCTTTCGATTCCATGTGGAAAACGTACACGCTGACGCTGAAAGGCCAGATGACCCACCGCGTTGAACTCGGTGCGGATGCCAGAGGCAATCTTGTCCGCATCGAAAATGCGCTGGAGAAAATGCCCGAACGTCTGCGCAGCGTTCAGGATCAGTTCGAAAACCTCTATAACCAGCAGGTGGCGGCAAAGGCCGAAGTGGGCAAGCCATTCCCGCAGGAGCGGGAGCTGGCCGCAAAGACTGCGCGGCTCATTGAGCTGGATATGGAGCTGAATCTGGACAGCAAGGGACAGGCACAGCCTGAACAGGCCATTGCGAAATCGGCGCGTCCCTCCGTGCTGGACAGGCTGAAAGCGCCGCCCGTTCACGGCACACCGGAAAAGCCCCGCAAAAAAGAAATGGAGGCACGATGATGAAAAATATCCCCGTTTATAAGCACCCGGCATCCTATGCCAGAGAGCATGACGAGCTTACAGCCTACCGCGCTTCCAATCAGGCGAACACAGCCTGCAAGGAAGCGATTGAAGCTGCCATCCGTGACCACTACCGGGATAACCGGCTGGATGCAGCGGCGGTCGATCAGGTGGTGCAGCAGTTCGGCTATGACCGCGCGTTTCATGTCCTCGCCATCACCGTCTGTCAAGCGGACTGGGACAGGCGGTATTCTCCCGACAACAGGGCTTGGGCAAACGCCATGTCCATCCCCGCCAATCCCGACGCATGGGGTACTGACCGCAACTGCTATCTGGCCGTCAACAGCCATCCCGGTCTGGTCGATTTGTTTCTCAGCCAGACCCGTAAAGCCTATACACAGGAACGGCAGAAAACCTCTGTCCGGGATAAGCTGAAAAAGCCGCCTGAAACAACTTCGCCGAAAATTTCGGCGAAGTCCAAAGCCCCGGAGCGCTGAGCGATGGCAAAGCGCAAACGAGACATTCAGCTCAAATTCCGCGTCACGCCGCAGGAACGGGAAATGATTGAAACGAAGATGGCGCAGTTCGGCACCACCAACATGGCGGCGTATCTCCGCAAGATGGCGATTGACGGATATGTGGTAAAGCTCGATCTTCCGGAGCTGCGGGAGCTGGTGTCGCTGCTTCGGTATTCCAGCAATAACCTCAACCAGCTTACCCGCCGCGCCCACGAAACAGGCCGCATCTATGAGGCCGATCTGGAGGACATTCAGCAAAGTCAGGAGCGGATATGGACGGCGGCGGAGAAAATCGTTTCCTCGCTGGCGGCGCTGAAATAAGTCGCAGGGGCGGCGGGCACTCCGCCTCCCCTGTTCACTCAAGAACCGCATCATTGCAAAATATCCGCAAGTAGGATATTCTAAAATCAGAAAACAAAATAACTTTGAAAAGGAGGCCGCCCAATGTTTATTCTGAAAATTCTATTTGCGCCGCTGTCGCTTATCCTCTCCCTGTTCGTCTGGCTGTGCACGGGGCTGCTGTCCTGTTCCAGCTTCGTGTTCAAGCTGGCAAGCAGCCTGCTCTCCCTGCTGGCTTTCGCCGTGCTGATTACCTACTCCGTAAAGAACGGCATCATCCTCCTTGTGCTGGCGTTTCTGATAAGCCCGATGGGGCTTCCGATGCTGGCC
>CAVHYW010000005.1:0-72086 GCA_963640475.1 bacterium
GAGAACACGGTCAAAAACGTAATACGCATTATCTCCGTATTAAATGCGCATTACGGAGATAATGCGTATTGTGTGCGCATTAAAGATGCATAGAAAGGGTTAAAAAACTGCCATTTTCGCAAATTATTGTCACTGTTAGCGTCAGGCGATAATCGCCCCGAGTGGTTAATTTTGCCCGACTCTAACATTGTTAGTCTCAAAAAAATCGCCCGATAGAAACAAACTGGATAAACTGCGCCATACGCTGTGCGCTATCCTGCTTCATCTGCTTCGTGATGTGTCCGTAAACATCCGACGTGAATGCAGCGGAAGCGTGTCCGAGATTTTCCTGCACGGTCCTGCTGTCATCACCACTCTTGATACAGGCGACTGCGTATGTGTGCCCTTACCACGGTATCGCGGTGGTAGCAAGTGCCGCGGCAAAATGGCAAGCAAAACGCAGGAAGAATCTTCCTGCCGTTTCGGCTTCATACGATCCTTCCTGTGTTTGCAGTACTGTTCAATTCTGATGGCCGCCCGCTTTTCGGGAGGCGCATTTTGGCATACTTCGAGTTCTTAGCCAAAGCGAAAACTGCGGATAGCTTTTCACCCGTGTCTGCGCTGTTCCGACCTAGTATCCATTTTTTCAGAAACAAGCAAAAATTCGGACTTACACGTCAGACAGAATCCTATTCAGATGACCGACTTTATCGGAGCTTATCATTGACAGAAAATTTGGAATGAGGGTATAATGTAGGCACATATTACGATCACTTCTGGCAGATGGTTTCAATCTCTACCTGCGCCCCGGCGGGCAATGCGCTTACCTGATAGGCGCAGCGTGCAGGATAAGTAGTGCCCTCAAAAAAGAAGCATAGACCTCGTTAACAGCGGCAAAATCGGCGATATTCGCGAGAAGAATGGTGGTTTTGACCATGTTATCCAAGGTTAGTCCGGCTGTGGCCAAAACCGCCTGAATATTTTTCATAGCCTGAATGGTCTGGGCTTGTATGCCGCCGTCCACAAATTTGCCGGTGGCGGGATTCGTACCGATTTGGCCGCTGGTAAAAACAAATTCGCCGCAATCAATGGTCTGAGAATAAGGGCCGATGGCAGCAGGAGCCATATTGGTGGCAATAGCTTTTTTCATAAAAGAATCTTTCTGCTGTGCGGGGCAGCAATGGCTACCATGCAGTGGGGACGATTATAGCATAGGCGATTTGCTTTAGCAAGTCCCCGTTGAAAAACACTTCCGGGCGGCTTCTGCATGACACCGGAAAGCCAATGATGAAGGAGTGAGTACGATGGCGGTAACAGGCCATGGACTGAATCAGTTATTACAGCAGATGGACCGCACATTTTCCAATGTGACGGGACAAAGTGTATCCTTTATTGATCAGGAGGGGCACTATCAAGGTCCGCTACGACTGGATGTTTTTACCGGCTTTTGCCGCAGGGTCATCAGCAGCGAGGAAGGGGCGCGGCGGTGTCTGGCCTGTAACCACAGCTTCGGGCTGGATGCCGACCGGCGGTGTACGGTATCCCAGTGCCATATGGGTATCAGCGTGATCTCAGTGCCGGTGCCACTGCCAGAGGCCAATGGACTCAGCCTGACATATGGGCAGTTCCTGACCAGGGACACCGAGGAGATGTTTTACAGTACGCTGCGGCAGCATTGTCAGGAGTTGGGACTGGACTACGATGAGATGATGGCGCTGACAGGAACGCTGCGGGTGCTCTCCGCGGAGGAACTGGATGCGAGGATGCAGATGCTGCAGGTCTTTGCCGGTTATGTGGCCACCTCCGAGGTGGAGCTGCAGACCCGGCGAGAATACGCCCGGCAGGTGGAGAAGAAGCTGGCGCTGGAGCGG
This sequence comes from bacterium, assembly GCA_963640475.1. GTDB lineage: Bacteria > Bacillota > Clostridia > Oscillospirales > Oscillospiraceae > Vescimonas. Next base: position 1,851 of record CAVHYW010000005.1, read on the forward strand.
ACGCTGCACACCAGCGAATTCAAATTTTTGCAGTCGCAGATCAGCCCGCACTTTTTGTTCAACACACTGAACCTGCTGATGAGGACAGCCTATCGGGAGGATGCAGTCCAGACGGCGGATTTGATCTGCGATTTGACGGATCTGCTGCGTCGAGCGTACTATTACAAGGACTCCATCTGCACGCTGGAGGAGGAAATGCAATGCGCCCGAAAGTATCTGACCCTGCAGAGCCAGCGACTGGGACCCGGCTTTTCCTTTGAAGTAGGGGAGACTTCCGACTGCGGACGGCTGATGATCCCGGTGCTGACCATCCAGCCATTGGTGGAAAATGCCATATTGCACGGGGTCGGCGAGGATGAATGTCCGCTGCATGTGACGGTATCAGCTGCCGCAGAGGATGGAAATCTGGTGATCTCTGTCAGTGATAACGGTGCCGGGATCCCGGAGGAGGTGCTGAGAAAACTCCGGGATCATCAGGCTGACGGATCCGGTGTACAGAACGTGGCAGAGCGGCTGAAGCTGTTTTTCGGGTCGGAGGCTGAGGTGGACATACAGAGTACATTGGGCAGTGGCACTCGGATTGTTCTGATGTGCCCCCTGAAAAAGCAGGAGGGAGCATAAATGGCCATTGACATCCTTGTGGTAGAGGACGAATATACCGAACGACAGGAGCTGGTGCAACTTTTGCGGGCGGTGACGCCTCCGGAGCACATTCGCAGCGCCGCTACGTGCAGCGCCGCCATCGCCGCCATCAGCCGGCTGTGTCCGGATCTGATTCTGCTGGACATTATGCTGTGGGGCCGCTCCGGCTTTGAGGTGGCGGAATTCGTGCGCAGCAATCGGCTGAACAGTAAGATTATCATCCTCACCGCTTATCACGAATTTGACTTTGCCAGCAAAGCCTTGTCCATGGATCTGCAGGGCTATCTGCTCAAGCCGGTGCGCCCGCCGGTGCTGCTGCAGCGGGTGCGGGAGGTGCTGCATCTGCCCTCCCCGGCTAAAGCGACCACCGGATTGGCGGTGTGGCCCTATCTGGCCTGCGGCATTTCAGCGCCGCTGCCGCCAATTCCCTACCTGCTGCCCGACATGGTGGTGGTAGGCATATTGCAGGATGCCGCTGACCGGGATGTGGTATCGCAAATCAATTTGGCACTCCACGGCATCGGTTGGACGGAGCAGGATGGCCGGCGTCTCATAGGTTATTGCCGCACGACATCGCAGCAAACACCGGAGGAGGCGGCACAGCCGCTGGTAGAGGCATGGCAGCAGAGGTTGAATGGTCTCTCCACTGTAGGCCTCGGAATGCCCTCGGTGCAGGGGCTGGCAGAAAGCTACTGTACCGCTTGTCTGGCGGCGGATTGCCGGATATTCCTGCCGGAGGGGACGCTGGTGTGTCGAAGCACGGTGTCCGATGTGCCAAAGCCCTATCCGTTGAAGGCGGAAGGGCAGCTGCTCCATGCACTGCGAAGCGATGGGGGAGGGGTGGAGGATGCCTGCTGCCACATGGGTCGGTGCATGATAATGGCCTGCAACGGTGATGTGGTTGCCCTGCGGGAGCAGTTGACGCTGCTGTGGGCTGGCATAGCAAGGCTGTGCACCGAGTCGGCGCTTCCGACTCCGGAGAGGCTGACCACGGACAGCATTTTTACAGAGGAGCAGCTGTGTCGAAGGATACAGACCGTCTGCGAGGATGTGCACTGCCAGCTGACCTTGGCGCAGAATTCGAAACACCCGCTGGTGCAGGCGGCGCTAACGGCCATCCAGCTGCGCTTCCGGGAGCCTCTGAAGCTGGAGACTGTGGCAAAGGAACAGTATGTCAATGCGGCATATCTCGGACGGATCTTCCGGGTGCAGACGGGTCAGAGCTTCCGGAACGCTCTGACAGAGGAGCGGATGCGGCGGGCCGAGCGCCTCCTGCGGCAGCAGGTCTCCGTATCAGACACAGCTGTGGCCGTCGGATACAGCGACCCCAACTACTTTAGTCGTGCATACAAAAAACATTTTGGTCACTCTCCCAGTGAAAGTAGTCCACTTCATACCCATTAAGCGAGACAGGGACTCCGCACACTGATGCGGAGTCCCTGCTTTTCCTATGGCTAACAGATGTAAAAAAGTAAGATAGTATAAAAAGTCCTGTTCGGCTGGAGAAACGGTCAGAGAGCTTGATGCAGTTATTACAAAAAATGGATGTAAATAGGCATTACCATTGGGCACTATATTTGCTATAATGTAGAAAAAGCACACAGAACGACAGAAACAGAAAGCGGTAAGGCAGGAGGCCCTGTAATGATTGACAAGCAAAAACTTTTGCATATATTGACCTCTGAGATCGAATCCTCCACCGGCTGTACCGATCCCGGCAGTGTTTGTCTGGCGGTGGCCGTGGCAACGCGCACACTGGGACGCAGGCCGGAAAACATCGACATACTGGTGAGTCCCAACATCTACAAAAACGGTGTCAGCGTGGGCATCCCTGGCACGAAACGCATCGGATTGAATCTGGCAGCGGCACTGGGCGCTCTGCTGGATGAACCGGAACGGGGGCTGGCTATCCTGGCCGATGTCACCGACAAGGTGGTACAGCAGGCGGCAGATATCGTAGCCGACGGACGTGTGCACGTTGTCTACGGTCAGACTCCGGAGCCGCTATATGTACGGGCCACCGTATCCGTCGGCGAAGAAGAGGCGCAGGCGGTGATTCGCGGGGACTATTCCTGCGTGACGGAGGTCCTGCGAAACGGAACTCCTGTGATGCAGGCAGAGGGACAGCCCCGCAGAGTGGCGGTCTATCCGCTGGTGGAGTACAGCGTGCAGGAGCTGTACGAGACCATCCTTGCCATGGAGCCGGAGAGCTTTTACTTTTTACTAGAGAATGCACGGCGGAACCAGAAGGCGGCCAGAAGAGATCTGGAAGATCCGTCGCTGCCGCTGGGAAGACTGCTGAAGCAGAGAATACCCGGTCAAATGACCGGGCCACTGGCGGTTGCCGCCGAAGTGCAGGCCTACACTGCCGCCGCCGGAGAAGCACGGATGAGCGGTCTGAATGTGACCATTATGGCCATTGCGGGAAGCGGCAACCATGGCATAACGAACTTCGTGGGGGTACTCTCCGCGGCAGAAGCACTGAAAGCCTCAGAGGAACGGACTGCCACAGCATTGGCTATCAGCTCCATGATTACCATCTATATCAAGGCACATATCAAGCGGATGACTGCCTTCTGTGGCTGTGGTGTTGCAGCGGCCACTGGTATGACCGCCGCCGTCAGTTATCTGCTGGGCGGCAGCTACGATATGGCAGTTCACGCCATGCAGACGGTACTGGGGACCATAGGCGGAATGTTCTGCGACGGAGCAAAAATTTCCTGCGCCTACAAGCTCAGCACGGCCGCATCGCTGGCGGTGCAGGCAGCGTATTTGGCCAGAGAAGGCTGTTTTGTTCCCGCAGGCGTGGGCATCATCGGAAAAACCATCGAGCAGACCTTTGCCAATGTGGGGCGGCTCAATGATCCGGGCATGGTAGCCGCCGACCGAGAGCTTGTGGCCATTATTGCAGAAAATCAACAATGCACAACCAGCCGCAGTTAAGCGGTAGGATAAGGAAGGAGCAGGATCATGATTGTTCTGAAGGGGCGTGTACTGGACGGCAACGGCGGTACGCCTATAGAGAAGGGTGCCGTGGTGTTGGAGGATAACCGCATCCGGCTGGTCTGTCAACAAAGCCAACTGCCGGATTATCCGGGCGCAGAGGTTTATGAGTTGGAAAACGGTACCATCATGCCGGGGCTTATCGATGCTCATGTCCACATGGGCTGGGGCAGCGCCACGGCGGTGGACTGGATCAGCATGACGCCGCAGCTCAGCATGGCTCGCGCACTTCGGGATATGGAGCAGCTGCGGCAGCAGGGCTATACGGCGTTTCGAGATCTGGGAAGCGATGTGCTTCTGATGCGGCCGGCGGTAGCCGAGGGACTGCTGGATGTTCCCCGCATTTTCAGTGCCGGACGCATCATCTCGCAGATTGGCGGCCACGGCGACGTGTACCAGAAGCTCTCGCTGGAGGCTAGCCAACGGGCGTACGGCCCCGCCTTCATCGTCAATGGTGTGGACGAGGTGCGGCGGGCCTGTCGCATCAACGCACGCAACGGGGCGGATCTCATTAAGATTATGACCACCGGCGGCGTGTTCTCTCAGGGGGACAAGGCCACTCCGCACAGCCATTTCAGTCAGGCGGAGATTCGGGCGGCTGTGGAGGAGGCGGAAAACATGGGTAGCTATGTTTCCACCCATGCACAGGCCACAAGGGGCATCAAGATGGCACTGAAAAACGGCGTAAAGTGTATTGAGCACGGCTTCTATCTGGACGAGGAGTGCATCGAGCTGATGGTGAAGAATGGTTGCTTTCTGGTTCCGACGCTGGCCATCATGCACGCATCAAAGGTGTATTTTGAGGGGAAAGAGGGTGTGCTGCCCTATCTGAAGGAAAAAACAGAAAAGTCCTACGAGGCGCACTATCGCTCTTTGAACATGGCACGAAAGGCCCACATTACCGTGGGCGTCGGCTGCGACTTTTTGGGAGATGCCGCCTTCGGATGCCCATACAGTGAGGCCACATTGGAGCTGGAACGGCTGTGCGTGGCGGGGTATACACCCATGGAGGTCATCACCATGGCTACCAAGTTCAACGCGCGGCTGCTGCAGATGGCAGATCAGTTGGGAACGCTGGAATGCGGGAAGCTGGCGGATGTACTGTTGGTAGAAGGAAAGCCGGATGAGGATATCCGTGTCCTGCGCCACAGCGACCATGTCAAACTGGTGGTTCAGGACGGACGGATCGTGAAAAACGCCATGACTGACAAAGCCAAGGTGTAAATTATAACCAAAAGAAAGGAACATGAGCGATGGATACTATCTTTTACAACGGCGTTATCCACACGCTGGACGAAGCTTATCCTGAGGTAAGTGCTCTGGCTATCAAGGACGGCGTGATCATGCGCCTAGGCAGCGACGAAGATATCCTGGCGCTGAAGGAGCCGCAGACTCGCCTAATCGACCTGCAAGGCAGGCTGATGCTTCCTGGCTTTGCAGATACCCATCTGCATTTGCTGTTCTACGGAACATTTCGCCGCCGCATCAATTTTGTGGATACCACCACCTACGAAGAAGTCGTTCGGATGTGTAAGGAGGTGGCCGAAAAGGTGCGTGGCACCAACCGCTGGGTCATCGGCTGCAATTTCAACCAGATCAACTGGACAGACACCAACAAAATCCCCGACCGCAACGACCTGGACGCCATCGCCTCCGATGTGCCCATCTTTTTGCAGCGGGCCTGCGGCCACATCGTGTGCATGAACACGCTGGCGCTGCAGCTGGCCGGCCTGTGGGACGAGCGGGAGGGCACCACCAAGCATACCATGGACTTTGGATTCGACGGCCTGCCCAACGGTTACGTCCGCGAGAATTCCGCCATGTGCGTCCAGAGCAGCTGGGAGCGTTACACGGTGGAGGAGATAAAGGACATTCTGGAATCCACCTGTCTGGAGGCTGCTTCTAAGGGAATCGTGCAGGTCCACACGGATGATTTTAACCTCATTGCCGACGACGATTTCGAGGATGTTCTGCAGGCATACCGGGAGCTTAACGAGGAGGGGCGGCTGCCCATCCGGGTCAATGAGCAGATCCGCTTCCGCCGCACGGAGCAACTCCGGCGGTTTCTGGATATGGGCTACCGCGCCAACGATACCATGGGACGCTTTAAGTTCGGGCCGGTGAAGTTCCTGTGCGATGGCTCTCTGGGCTCTCATTCCGCCGCCATGCGTCAGCCGTATCATAACGATCCGGGCACCAAGGGGCTGCTGCTGTTCACCAACGAGGAGCTGTATGATCTGGCGAAGCTGGCCTATACGAATGGCTATCATTTGGCGGCTCACTGCATCGGTGATGCGGCGTTGGAGCAGATGATTAATACCATTGAGCGGGTCTCTACGGAGTTCCCCTGCGCTGATCGGCGCAACGGTATCATTCACTGCCAGATCATGGACGAGGCGCTGCAGGAGCGGTTCCGGAAGCTGAATCTGGTGGCCTATGTCCAGCCAATTTTCATCAAGGCGGACTCCGCTGTGGTAGACGACTGTGTCGGCGCGGAGCTGGGACGTCAGAGCTACAACTGGCGGCGCTATGAGGATATGGGCGTTCATATGTGCGGCGGTTCAGACTGCCCGGTGGAGCCCTTTGATATTCTGCCCAACATTTATTGCGCCGTGACCCGCAAGGGAAAGCCTGGCATGGAGGCCTGGTATCCTGAAAACGGTGTTACCTTGGAGGAGGCAGTGGAAATGTTTACCAAGGAAGCTGCCTATGCCTCTTATGACGAGGCTCAATACGGCACCATCACCGTCGGCAAATATGCGGATCTGGTGGTGCTGGATCGAAACATCTATGACAGGCCGCTGGAGGAGCTGTGCGAAGCTCAGGTGGATCTGACCATGGTAGAAGGAGAGGTCGTGTTCCAGCGGTAGATCGCAGGGATACAAGAAAAACACAAAAGGAGGCTCAATCAAATGAAAAAGAACCACATCACAAGAGACAGTATCATTGTTGGTCTGGCCCTGTTTTCCACCATGTTTGGCGCGGGCAACCTGATCTTCCCACCGCAGATCGGCCTGGCCGACGGTGCCCAGTGGGGCTGGGGAGCTCTGGGCATCGTGCTCACCGGCGTGATTCTTCCCGTTCTGGCCTTTTGGGGCGTGAACAACGTCGGTACGGACGTTAAGTGTCTCATGGGCCACGTACACCCCAAGTTCTACGACATTTTCTATCTCATTGGCTGCATTCTGGTGGGCATGGGCTCCACTCTGCCCCGCAACGGCGCCGCCACCCATGAAATGGGCGTGCTGTCTATCTTCCCAAATGTCCCCTCTTGGCTGACGATGATCATCTTCTTTGCACTGGTATTCTTCTTCGGCTGCGACAAGGGCAAGGTCGTGGATAAGCTGGGCAAGTATCTGACGCCGCTCCTGCTGGTGCTGCTGGCCATCGTGCTGGTGAAGGGCGTGATTTCCCCTATCGGTACGCCTCAGGAAACCGATGTATCCAGCCCCCTGACCTCCGCCATGCTTACCGGCTATCTGACCGGCGACCTGACTGTGGGTCTGATGTGCGCCAATATTTTCATCGGCGGAATTCTGGACAAAGGCCATACCAATCCTTTGGAACGCAAGCGCAGTGGTCTTATCGTCGGCCTGACCTCCATTGTGGCGCTGGGTGTCATCTACGTCATTCTGACGTACATCGGCGCCTGCGGTGGCAGCTACTATGACCTGAGCGTGCCTCAGACCACTCTCCTCAGCGGTTTGGTGGGTCGAGTGCTGGGCAACTTCGGCAAGGTCTGCATGGGTCTGGCAGTCAGCCTAGCCTGCCTGACCACCGCTATCGGTATCGGCTCCACCGGTGCCGCCGTCATCAACGAGGTCTCCAAGGGTCGTATCTCTTACAAGCTGTGGATGGGGGTCGCCTGTGTGGTGGGCGCTGTGTTCGGCTCCTTCGGCATCCAAAACATTATCAACTATGTGACCCCCATTTTCCTCATCATGTACCCCATTTGCATCGTGCTGACGGTGCTGGGTCTGGTGGACAAGTGGCTTCCCAACGACGGCGTGTATAAGTTCGGCGTTGCCGTAGCCGGCATCGTCAGTGTGGGAGATGCTATTCTGGCAGTGGCTCCCAATCTGGATGGCCTGCGTAAGATCATGTACATGATCCCCCTGGCAGAGCAGGGCTTCTCCTGGCTGATCCCCACGGTGATCGCCATGGTTATCGGCGGTATTGTCTATCGCGGCAAGCCGCGCTACAGCTACGGAGAAACAGCGATGGCCACAGAGGAAGCCGCTAAGTGATCATTTGAGCTCTGCTTTATCCTACCCCCCTCACTAGAAAAGGTTCCCTGCGGCCACACCACAGGGAGCCTTTTTCTGTCGGAGAGACATTCAACGGAGTATAAGCCCTATGAAAAATATTTCTACATCCACCCTGCAGCGCCCGGCGGTCATCTGTCTGCTGGCGGTCTTTTGCTGCCTGCTGTGGGGCAGCGCATTCCCGGCGGTAAAGATCGGTTACGGATTATTGTCTATTTCGTCCACCGATATGGCGGAGCAACTGATATTTGCGGGTCTTCGCCTTTTTTTCGCCGGTGTGGTGACAGTGCTGTTCTGGAGCGCATGCCAAGGCCGACTGCTGAGCCTTACCCGCTCTTCACTGCGGAAGGCGACGAAGCTGGGGCTGATACAGACCTTCGTGCAGTATGCCCTGTTCTATATCGGCATGGCACACACCTCCGGTGTCAAGGGCTCCGTTCTGATGGCGGTTCATGTATTCTTCGCCATTCTGATCTCCGCTAAACTGTTTCGGTACGAGCGGCTCAATGCCCCTAAGCTGCTGGGCTGTCTGTGCGGCTTCGGCGGCGTGCTGCTGATCAACCTGTCCGGCGGTGGATTGGGTGGAAGCTTCACCCTGCTGGGAGACGGGGCGGTACTGCTGGCAGCATTAGCCAACGGCTTTTCTGTCTCGCTTTTCAAGAAATATGCCAAGGGCGAGGACACGCTGGCCTTGTGCGGATATCAGTTCGTTGTAGGCGGAGGCCTTTTGCTGCTGACGGGTCTGGCCTTTGGCGGAACGCTGCCGCATTTCACCGGACAGTCCCTTCTGCTGCTGGGATATATGGTGCTGCTGTCAGCCGTGGCACAAACCATCTGGAGCGCCCTGACCCGGTACAATCCGGTGGGACAGGTAGCGGTATACGGCTTTTTGAACCCCGTTTTCGGCGTACTTCTGTCGGCGCTGTTCCTGCGGGAAAGGCAGCAGGCGTTTACCCCCTATAGCCTGGCAGCGCTGGTGCTGGTATGTGTGGGGATTTTTGTGGTTACGCGCAGTGACGCGCTCGGAAAAGGGGCGCAGTTTCTTCGGCACTCGTAATAGAGGACATAATTTTGATAATGTGCTTTTTCAAAAAGGCACCTGTTTACCTTCCGAATCGCCGAACATTGTTGTTTGCTGATACTACGTCAAGGTGGCGTAAGAGAAAGTTGGCGGCTTGCTCGCTGACCGCCCAGCCATAGATCAGCAGCCCGCCGCAACAGTCATGTACCTGCCGTACGGCAGCACATAACAATACCTTATTTTATTCAGAGACGGCGCAGCAAAAGTGTCCATTGCCGCGTGCATGCCAAATTTCGTCGTGAAAACAATTGGTACACCCCGCGCGGCCACAAAAATTGGCCTTATTTTTAGCCTTATGGCGATAAACTTGGGTAATTCGATTTAACGCTGCCTGACACGAACCACCTCGACCGAGGTTTTATTCGCGGTACTTTTCGATACCAGACGACACAGACTGACATGGCGCGAGGTCAATTCGAGTCCTGTACCGCGCACCACCCGAAAACCTTGAAACCAGATGGTTTCAAGGTTTTTTGTTTTGTTCCTTCACAAAAGCTGGCGGCAGACGAGGACCTTTGCGTACCTTAAACCAAACACACCGTGGACAGTTGTCCACGGTGTGTTTTATCATGTTTCCATATAACGGCGGGAAACGGCGTCGCCGGTCAGCACCAGATCATGGGGGATGGTGACGGTATCGCCCACTTGGCAGTCACGCCCGGTAACGTCGATCATGGTGTGGGTCATGCCCGGCGCGCCCAGCAGCGGCACCTTCTCACCATGCAGCAGCACATGGCGCTTGCGCTGCTGCCAGCAGGCCCGCAGGCCGCGATAGCGGTAGGTAAACGCGCCGTCGGAGGTGCCGGCGTCGATAACGGCGACGTCGGTATCCCGGCGCAGCAGGGTGTCGCCATAGCCGACGCGCTGGCCCTTCTTCATGCGGCGCACCGTGCAGACGGTGGCTTGCAGCGTGGCCACCGGCGTGCCGCCGACGCCGGTAAGGCCGGAGCCGATACGCACGGCGTCCAGCCGGTACTGGGACACCTCCGCCGTATGGGTGGCGGCAATGTGCCGCAGGCCCACGGGACAGTCCTCCAGCCCCAGCAGAACCTGCGTGAAGCATGCATATTGCGACGGGGCGGCGATGGGGCCCTTGAAGTGGGAAAAGATACCGCAGACGCGGAGGTTGTCCAGCGCGAACACCTGACGCATGGCGTCCAGTTCCTCCGGGTGGAAGCCGAAGCGGCCAAAGCCGGTATCCACCGCCAGATGCACCCGCGCATCCATATGCAGAGCGTCGATGGCCTGCGCCTGCGCCAGACTCTCCACCGAAACGATGACCCGGCGCTGCAGCAGCGCACGCAGCTGCGCCATGTCATGGACGCAGCTGAGCAGAAGCAGGTCGCTGTCCGGCTGAGCCAGAGACAGCGCCTCACTGGCGGTAGCACAGGCGAACAGCGTCGCGCCCTCGCCCCGCAGCAGATCGCGCAGCCTTGCGGCGCCAAGGCCGTAGCCATTGCCCTTGAGAACGGGGATCACCTGATCGGCCCCGGTGGCATAGCGCCGGTAGTTGTCCAGAATGGCCCCGGTATTGACGAGTAATTCTGCCATAATGCTTTCTCCTGTCAGGTCAGCACGGTGTGGTCGCTTTCAGACTACACCATGTAGTCCTGTTTGTCAAGACTTGGATGAATCGTGTACACCCTTATAACGCGGCAGTGGGCGAAAATGTTTCACCGACGCGGAGCGAATATTGGCTAGTGTGCCGGGGCAGACGGCAAAATATTCCGCGGCGGGAAAAGAAAAGCGGGAGTGTCCTTGTCAACTGATGGTAAACAGCGTTATTCACAAATCCGACAAAAGCGATTGTGCATTTCGTAAAATATGCATATTGCATATTGCATTATGCATATTGGTGATATAGTGCAGATACCCCAGGTGCAAAAGACACGCTGTCGGAGGAGGGGCAGGGATGCGCACCGTACTGCGAGACCGGATACTGAAAAGAAAAATATAAATTTTTAGAGGAGGTTGTCCCATGCTGAAAAAGCTCATGTCAAAGCAAAAGCTGTATGTGCGTATCGCCATTGGCTTTGTGCTTGGTATCATTTTAGGTTTTGTTCTCCCGGAATTCTCTATCAAAGATCAAATTCATCGGTGACGTCTACCTGAACATGCTGCGGATGATGATCATTCCTATCCTGATCTGCGCCATGGCGGACGGTATCTGCAATATCCCGGCCGGCTCCAATCTGAAGCGGCTCAGCCTGAAAACCATTGCCACATATGTGATCCAGTTCTTCGCCTGCGCACTGTTCTCCTATCTGGTGGCCTATGTGCTGCAGCCCGGCCGCGGCGTGGTCCTGACCGATGTGACCAGCCATGTAGAGGCCACCAGCTCTTCCTGGAGCATCAGCGATTTCCTGATGAGCGTATTCCCCTCCAACATCTTCCAGGCCATGTGCGACGGCGAGATCCTGCCCACCATCATCTTTGTGGCGGCCTTCTCCATCGCGGTGGTGGCAGGCGGCGAAAAAACGGCCAAGATCAAGAAGGGCGTATCCGCTGTGTCCCACGCCATGTTCACCGTGCTGGGCTATGTGATGGAGGTTTCCCCTATCGGCGTGCTGTCCCTGATGGCCTACTCCATCGCGGAATACGGCACCGCCATGTTCTCCGCTCTGGCCTCCTATATCATCGCCTGCTGGGTGGCCTGCATCCTCTCCTTCATCTTCACCATGCTGATCCCCCTGTGCCTCTATGCCAAGATGAACCCCCTGCATCTGTTGAAGGGTCTTGGCAAGGTGGCTCTGATGACGCTGTCCACCACCAGCTCGGCCGCATCTCTGCCGGAGACGCTGCGTGTCACCATTGAGGAATTCGGCGCACCCAAGGGCATCAGCGAGTTTACGCTACCGCTGGGCTGCACGCTGAACATGACCGGCGGCGCCTGCGAATACAGCTGCCTGGTGTTCTTTGTGGCCAACATCTACGGTCTGGAGCTGAGCGTTCCCACCATGGTCATGATGATCCTGGTATCCACCCTGATCAACATGGCGGCTCCCGGCATGCCGGGCGGCGGCATCGTGCTGGGCGTGTCCTTCCTGTCCACCTTCGGACTGCCCTTTGATATCATGGGCCCCATCGGTGCGATCTACCGCATCATCGACATGATCTTCACCACACAGAACACCTTCGGCAACATCGTGGCCAACCTGTTCATCTGCCGCAGCGAGAAGCAGTGGGACGGCAGCATGGTCCGGTATGGCAAGAAAAAGCTCAATACCCCCACGGAATAAAGAAAGGACTGCGATATGATCGTTATTGGATATCAGGGAATGGAAAACAGCAACAACAACACTGCGGCGGCATTGCTGGCACAGAAGCTGGAGGGCTTCGTGGAGCTGCGGCCGCTGGTGTCCTCCCGCAATGTTGTGGCGGCGCTGCTGGCAGGCGAAATCGACTACGGCGTCATGGCCATCAGCACGGATGTGGCCGGTGAGGTGGCCGAGACCCGCGAGGCACGGAAGGGCACGGCGCTGCGGCAGCTGGACGCTGTCAGTCTGGACATCCACCATTCCTTGTTCAAAAAGTCCCCGCAAATCGCCATGGAGAACATCCGGACCATCGCGTCTCACCCCGAGGCCCTGCGTGAGTGTGTGGGAAATGTGGCCAAGGTACTGCCCGATGCCGCCGCCATGCCGGTGGGCGATACCGCGCTGGCAGCAAAAATGCTGCATGACGGCGAGCTGCCTGACGACACGGCGGTCCTGTGCAGCACCGCCGCAGGCCAGCAGCACGGCCTGTGCCTGATCCAGGAAAATATCGAGGATTTGGAGCACAACGGCACGACCTTTGCGCTGTTTACCCGTTGACGCTCCGCGGCCGGACATCGTTTGTTGACAAAACGCCGTTCATCCAGTATGATGGAAACAGTTATTTTGAGATGAGGTTTTGTCTATGTCTTTAAGCCGCTCCCTTTCGGATCAGATCTATGCCAAGCTGCGGGAACAGATCCTGTCCGGCAGTCTGCCCGCCGGTTCAAAATTGCTGCTGAAGGATATTCAGGAGCAGTTCTCCGTCAGCAGCACGCCCGCCCGGGATGCCATCAACCGGCTGGCGCAGGACCGCTTTGTGGAATACGCCGCCAACCAGGGCGCAAAGGTGATCGAGCTGACCGCCAAGGACATCCGCGAGCTGCTGGATCTGCGCTGCCTGTGCGACTGCTACGCGCTGGAGAAGATCATGCAGCTTTCCGACCGGAGCGAGGTGATCGCCGAGCTGGAGCGCTCTATCGCCCACCAAAAGCATTACCACGCGCTGGGCACCTATGAGGGCCACGAATACGGTGAGGTCTGCTATAACTTCCACGAGATACTGACGGCACACTCCGGAAATTCCTGGCTGATGAACTGTGCCTCACAGTACAACAGCCTTCTGTTTCTAGCGGATGCCCGGCAGAAGATCAACTCCTACCCGCAGGAGGCCATCGACGAGCACCAGGCGATCCTGGACGCTATCATCCAGGGGGATCTCGCGCTGGCAACAGAGCGGCTGAAAAGCCATCGTGTCTGCGAGGAGACCCGCTTCCGTCTGGAGGATCGTCCCGCCAGCCTGTGAAAAGCGTTATCCATTTTCCTCTTCATACAAAGCAGAAGCTCTCTGCACCGAAGGTGTACAGGGAGCTTCTGTTCTTTTACAGATTGTGGATGATGGTCTCCGGCGGGCGGATGACCACGCGGGCGTTATCCGCCACGGATTCGGTCAGGAAGGCGTTGCCGCCCACCACGGCGTTTTCGCCGATGACAGTATCGCCGCCGAAGATGGATGCGCCGGAGTAGATGGTGGCCCCGTTGCCCACGGTGGGATGGCGCTTGCCGCTGCTGTGGGCGCGGCCGCCGCGGGGACTGAGCGCGCCCAGCGTCACGCCCTGATAGAGCTTCACATGATCGCCGATGACGGTGGTCTCACCCACCACGATGCCGGTGCCGTGGTCGATGAAGAAATAGCTGCCGATCTGCGCGCCGGGGTGGATGTCGATACCGGTGCGGCTGTGGGCATACTCGGACATCATGCGGGGGATGGTGGGCACATGGCGCAGGTACAGCTCATGGCTGACCCGGTAGGCAAAGATGGCGAACAGGCCCGGATAGGCCAACACGATCTCCTCCCGGTTCTGGGCGGCGGGGTCGCCGTCAAAGATGGCGTCGATATCCGTCAGCAGCAGCTGCTGGATGCGGGGCAGCTGATCCACCACCTCACGGGCGATACGGGGCGCCTGCTCCTCCTGCTCCGGCGGCAGAGCCAGCGCGATCTGTTTGGCAAGGCCGGTCTCGATACGCTCCAGCAGCAGGGCGGCATAGTCCGCCGCCGCCAGCGTCATAATGGCAGGGTCACCGAAATAGGCGGGGAACAGCAGCTGGCGCATCTCCTTCAAAAGGGCGATGATGGCCTTGCGGTCCGGCAAGCGCAGACGCGCGCCGTACATGGGGATATCGGCATTCTTCATGGTCTCGGCCATGATCTTGGCCGCAGTGCAGATATGATCTTCGTACACGGTTTATTCCTCCGACCAAAGGGGTGTGGACAGGTAGCGGCTGCCATCGTCCGGCAGCAGCGCCACGATGGTCTTGCCCGCGTTTTCCGGGCGGCGGGCCAGCACATCGGCGGCCCACAGGGCCGCGCCGGAGGTGATGCCCGCCATGATGCCCTCGGTACGGGCCAGCAGGCGTCCGGTACGGTACGCCTCCTCGTCGGTGACGGTGAGGATCTCATCCACCACAGAGGCATCATAGTTCTTGGGAACAAAGTTGGCGCCGATGCCCTGCAGACCGTGAGGGCCCGCGTGGCCCTGGCTCAGCAGGGGCGAGGAGGCAGGTTCCACCGCCACCACGCGGATATTAGGGTTTTGCTCCTTGAGATAGCGGCCCGTGCCGCTGATGGTGCCGCCGGTGCCGACGCCTGCCACGAAGATATCCACATGGCCCTCCGTATCCTGCCAGATCTCCGGGCCGGTGGTCTTATAGTGGGCGGCGGGGTTGGCGGGGTTATCGAACTGGCCGGGGATGAAGCTGCCGGGAATAGCGGCTGCCAGCTCCTCCGCCTTGGCTACCGCACCAGCCATGCCGCCCTCCTCCACCAGCACCAGCTCCGCACCGTAGGCCTTCAGCAGCGCGCGGCGCTCGGCACTCATGGAAGCGGGCATGGTGAGAATGACGCGGTAGCCCTTGGGGATAGCCATAGCGGCCAGACCGATGCCGGTGTTGCCGGAGGTAGGCTCAATGACGGTGCCGCCGGGCTGCAGCACGCCGGAGGCCTCCGCCTGACGCAGCATCTCCAGCGCCACGCGATCCTTGGCGCTTCCGGCGGGGTTGAAGCTCTCCAGCTTGGCCAGAATGACGGCGGGAAGGCTTCGGGTGCGAACGTAATTGTCAACGGCCAGCAGGGGCGTATGGCCCACCAGCTGCGCCGCGGAATGATAGATACCCATATTGTCTGTCCTTTCTCTTTCCTTAATATTTGCATTTCATGATATGTACAAAAAAACAGAGGGTGTATGTGTGCCATACACCCTCTGCGTTATTACCACAGGTTCCGCGCCCGCTTACGCGGCACGGACAGAAAACGTATGACCCATATACGCGCGGCGAAGCTTGCCCATGCAACACATGGACAGACAGCTATCACAACAGGCGCGAAGCATCATACGGTATTTTCTCCTTCAAAAGTCTACTATTATTATAGGCTTATTCCCGATATTGTGTCTATGTGCAGGACACACAAAGTCCGCAGAGAAAGAACAGAAATTCTCCGGCAAATTGCCGAAGGTCAGTCGTCCTGACGGGCTACATAGAACATCGCCAGCGCACCGGGGCCGACGTGGCTGCCGGTGACCGGCTCGTAGTCCACGACCATGATACGTGCCTTTGGGTCGTGCTCCTTCAGCATGGCGGCCAGCTCCAGCGCTTCCCTGCGGCAGCCGGCATGGGCAATGCCCACCGGCCAACGGCCCGACAGCTCCGCATGGGCGGCAAAATTCTCCGCCAGAGAACGGACAGAACGCTTGCGGCCCTGCACCTTGGCGAACACCACGATGCGGCCCGTCTCGTCGCCCTTCAGCAGGGGTTTGATCCGCAGGGCGGTGCCTACGGCGGCGGAGACGGCGGATACTCGGCCGCCCCGGCGCAGGTGCATCAGGTCGTCCACCGTGAACACCTGACGAACACGGGCGCGCAGCTCCGTCAGCTCGCGGACGGTCTCATTCAGCGTATAGCCCGCTTCGCGGCAGGTGGCGGCGTGGAGCACCTGAATCCCCTCGCCCAGCGATGCCGCGCGGGTATCGAACACCACCAGACGGCGGCCGGGATATTCCTCCCGCAGCTCGCGGGCCGCCATCACCGCCGACTGATACGCGCCGCTAATGCCGGAGGACATGCCCACATGCAGCACATCCTCGCCGCTCTCCAGCAGGGGCTGCCACAGCTGGCGGTACTGCTCCATGGAGATCATGGAGGTGCTGGCGGGCGTATGGCGCAGCATTTCATAGTAGGCGTCGCCGTCAAAGGCGGTCAGGTCAAGGCACTGATGCTCGATATCGTTGACGATATAGGAGAAGGGCAGCAGGCGCAGCTGGTGCCACTGGAGCTCGGCCGTGGGCAGATTGGCAGATGTATCGGTGGTTATCACAAAGGACATAATGCGTACCTCGTTTTTATCTAATGATGCGTATTATTATATATGATTTTTGGGATGTGTCAAGAGCGGGCGTTGGTTTGACTTGTCATTTTTCACAGTATGTGTTATACTTTTCTCAAATACACATGCGGGAGAACAAAAGATATGCACGAAAAATACGATTCCCGGCTGGTGGCCGGCAAGCTGCGCCGCTGGAGCCACTATTTGCAGCGCTACCGCCTGCCCACATGGGAGCAGATCCCCACGCTGGGCCTTTATATGGATCAGGTGCTGACGCTGCTGAGCCGCTACCTGCCGTTCCTGCCCAAGAAGGAGAAGGAGGAGCAGATCATCACCACCAGCGCCATCAACAACTATGTCCGCATGAAGCTGATGCCCGCGCCGGAAAAGAAGAAGTACAGCCGCATCCACATTGCGTATCTCATCATGATCTGCGCGTTGAAGCAGAGCCTGACCATGTCGGAGATCCAGAAGATCCTGCCCAACGGACTGACGGAGGAGGAGGTCAAAAAGACCTACGAAGCCTTTGTGGAGCAGTACACCGACTCGGCCCGCATCTTCGTATCCATGGTGGAGGGCATGGCGGCCCAGCTGCTGGCGGCGGAAGCGGCGGACGAAGCCGATGTGAACAGCTTCGTGCTGTCCACCGGGGTCATGACCAATTTCTCCCGGCTGCTGACCACCAAGCTGCTGGATCTGCAGGATATGCCCTTTACCGAGGAGGCCGTAGCCCTGCGGGAGCCGGAATGAGATCAACATCGGATCAGCCTATCATATGGAGAACAATATGCCTGTCATCGAAACCGAACGGCTCATCCTGCGCAATGTTGCGGTAAGGGATGCAGATAGTATGTTTGATTACCGCAACAATGAAATATGCACAAAATATCAACGCGGACAAACAAAAGAGCTTGATGGCATCCGCAGGCTGATCGAACTCCGCCAAAAGGATGTGATCTCCGTTGATGCTCCGTTTATGCTGGCAGTCGCGCTGAAGCAGTCCGATGAAATGATCGGTGAGATCGTGGTCAAGCCCGAAGACGGCATGATCTCTATGGGCTACACGTTTCACTACAATTACCATCGCAGGGGATACGCTTATGAGGCGCTGACCGCGCTCATGGATCTGCTTCACGAAAGATACCCGTCCTGGGCGTTTATCTGTTTTACCGAGCCGGAGAACGAGCCAAGTATGGCGCTGTTGAAAAAATTAGGCTATCAGGATATGGGATACCTGCCTGATATGAGATCTCAAGTGTTTGAGAAATGGACAAATGAATATACATTGTGATTGGGGGGTAGGCGTATGGATCGTTTCATTAGAAAAGTCCAGCAAGGCGACGAATTGAATTTAGCTTATATTCAAACCGAGAGTTAGAAAGCTGCATTTCAGGATATTCTGTCTAACGAAATTCTTCAACAGGCCACTGATCTAACTCACGCTACGGCAATGTATAAGCAATTGCTCGATGAAAATATTGGCAATGGATATATTTTAGAGGTGAACTCTCAGCCTCATTGTATTGCTTGGTGGGGTAAAGCGCGAGACAATGATATGCCCGATTATGCGGAACTTATCTGCATCCACAGCTTGCAGGACAACTGGCGAAAAGGCTGCGGCACCCAGATGATGAACAGAATCATGGATGATATGAAAGCCGCCGGCTATGACAAGGTCATGCTTTGGGTATTTACGAACAACGTTCGAGCAAGAAAATTCTATGAGTCATGCGGATTTGTCACATACGGCAAAGTCAAGCCCTGTTTTGAAACGGAAGAAATTTGCTACGAGAGGAAACTATAACAAAGCATCTTTTTATCGTTAAAGCGAAAAACTAATATGTGCCGCTGTGCGGCGCATATTGAAATCATGCCGCCAAGGGCGGCATACCGCAACTTTTCACTCTTCTCTCTTATCTCTTCACTAACAAAGAAAGGACACCAACCGGTGTCCTTTCTTTGTTATTTCGTGTGGAAGTACAGGATGCCCAGCGTGCGGGGACCGCAGTGGCTGGAGACCGTACATCCGGCGCGGGTGTGCAGCACCTCTTCAAAGGGCTGATAGCCGCGCACCGCCTCGGCCACCTCGGCTACCTCCTCCAGGGTAAAGCCGCCGGACTCGGTGATGAAGATGCGGTGGGTGTCGATGTCGTCGCGGCCCTCCAGACGCTCCTTCACATATTGCAGCAGGCACTTCTGATAGGCGCCGCGGTACTTCTTGCCCACGCCCATCTTGCCGTCCTTCACCTGAATACAGGGCCGGAGGGACAGCATATTGGCGCCCAGCGCCGCCACGCTGGAACAGCGGCCGCCCTTGCGGAGATAGCCCAGCTGCTCCACCACGAAGCTGACGTCCAGCAGATCGCGCCGCTGGTTCATCCGCTGCTGGATCTCCTGCGCGGTCAGCTCACCCTTCCGGGCCAGCTCCGCCGCCTCCAGCACCAGCAGGCCGATACCGGTGGAGAGATTGCGGGCGTCCACGGGATAGACATTGCCCACCTCCTCCGCCGCGATGCAGGCGTTCTGATAGCAGGCGGACATATCGCCGGAGATGTGGAAGTGCACCACCGCGTCGGCGCTCTCCAGCTCCCTGCGGAAGAACTCCTCATAGTCGTACACCGATACCGCCGCCGTGGAGCACATGCTGCCGCCGGCCTCCACATGGGCATAGATCTCGTCGGGGGTGATGTCCACGCCGTCCACCAGCGATTCGCCGTCACGGACGATGTACAGGGGCGAGATACCGATGTCATAGCGGGCGATCAGGTCAGGGGACAGGTCGCAGGTACTGTCTGCGGAAATTTTTATATTCATATGTTTCTGGTTCCTTTTGATTCAATGCCCGGAAGCGGGCGGGATATCTTTATGGTATCATAACACGGCACATACCGCAAGCCTTTTTACAGATACCGGTCGATCCGTTGGCGGAGCTGGGTCAGCTTTTCCTGCAATTTCTCCCGGTTTTCCTGCGCCCGGAGACGGTTTTCCTGTACCTCGTCGTGCCACTGGCGGACATCCTCGTCCATGGCGGCCCGGAGCTGGTCACGGGCAGCGCGAACGCGGTTGATGGCGTCCAGAGACTCCGCCGTACCCCGCAGCAGCCCGTCAGCGGGGGTGTCGTGGACGGGGTACAGTCCGCGGCGGAAGTTGTCCAGCACCACCTCATACCGGCGGCAGGCGTTGGCGATGGAATCGTCCCACGAGATATAAATTTCCTTCTGGGCATTTTCGCCCACCCGGCGCATCAGCTCACGCTGCGGGATCAGGCGGCGCAGCATGGCCGCCATGGAAGCGGCGTTCTCCTCGATGAAGAATCCGTTCTGCCCGTCGGTGACATCCTCGGCGGCGCAGCTTCCGGCGATCAGCACGCTGGCAAGGCCGCAGGCCGCCGCCTCGCGCACCACAAGGCCGTTGGTGTCAAAGGTGGAGGGGAACAGGAACAGATTGGCCCGGCAGTACCAGGCCCGGATGACCTCCCGGTCATAGCAGGGCGGCTGGAAGAACACCTTGTCGCACAAGTTCAGTTCTTCGGCGTAGGCACGGATGGCGTCGCCGTCGGTGCCCTTGCCCACGAACACCATGCGGAAGTCCTGCCCCTCGTCCTTCAGCTGTTTCAGCGCGTCCAGAATGATCCGCAGGCCCTTATACCACATCATACGGCCCACGAACAGAAACAGCGGCACGCCCTCCGGCAGGTCGAGGCCCTCCCCTACGGCCCGCACCTTCTCCTCCGGAAGGCGTCCGGCGGGGAAATCCACGCCGTTGGGCATGACGATATAATCCCCCTGATAGCCCAGCGAGCGCAGGTTTTCTCCCGCGCCGTGGCTGACCGTCCACACCTCGTCGCAGGCGGAGATGTTCTCTACCAGAATTTTGATGGACGCCTCCTGCAGGAGCTTGCTGTGGATGGCGTTGGCGATGTCGATGTCGAACTTGGTGTGATAGGTGAACACCAGCGGCACATTCAGCTTCTGGCGCAGCATCCGGGCCAGCACCATGGAGGTGACGGGACAGTGGCTGTGGATCAGGTCGATATGGCGGCCCTCCACCTGCTCCATCAGCTCCGGAGAGAGGGGAAAGCCCGCCCGGTAGCCCACCAGCTTCGTCATGTCGATGCTGGGATAGCGCAGCACCGGGAAGGGATAGACACTGTCATCAGTGTCGGGATAGTAGGGCGTCACCACCGTGGCGTCGCCATAGTCCCGCTGGATCACCGTGGCATAGTTGGTGACGGCGTTGGCCACGCCGTCGATCACCGGCGGGAAGGAATCGTTGATGAGACAGATACTGCGTTTTTCGGCCATGGCGCGGCTCCTTTCGGTTTGTATGAGACTATTATAATATATCCGTCCGCAAGGCGCAACAGATAGGGTGTGTTTCTTTTCGATTGTATTCTCCGGCGAAAACTGGTATAATCAACAAAAAAGCAGCGGAAGGAGGCGGACGCATGGCGGGACTGAATACCAGCGTGCAGTACATCAAGGGCATCGGCGAAGCGCGGGCCAAGGCGCTGGAAAAGCTGGGCATCACCACGCTGCGGGATCTGATTGGCTTCTTCCCCCGGCGGTATGAGGATCGCAGCGTCATCTATCCCATTGCGGAGCTTCCCGTGGGCGAGACGGCCTGCTGCCGTGCCATGATCGCCGGTGCGCCCACCAGCCACCGCATCACAGGCGGGCGCACGGTGGTAAAGGTACGGGCGGTGGACGATACCGGCGTGCTGGACGTGACGTTCTTCAATCAGGCCTACCGCCAGCAGAGCCTCCACGTTGGCGAGAGCTTCGTGTTCTGCGGCAAGGTGGAGGGCAACCTCCTGCGGCGGCAGATGGTAAATCCCCTGATGGAGCCAGAAGGACAGCACCAGCTGACGGGCCGGATCATGCCGGTGTACCCGCTGACGAAGGGTGTCAGTCAGCTGCTGCTGCAAAAGGCCATGCGGCAGGGGCTGGACGAATGCCGGGAGCTGAGGCCGGACGTGCTGCCGGATCAGGTGCGCATGGCCCATCAGCTGTGTTATGTCAACTACGCTTACGAAAACATCCACTTCCCCACCAGCTTTGAAGCGCTGGGACAGGCCCACCGGCGGCTGGTGTTCGAGGAGCTGTTCCTTGTGACCTGCGGGCTGCATCTGCTGCGTTCCCGGCGGGTGGATGTGGCGGGGCCGGTGTGCCGCGCCGCGGACATGCAGCCCTTCTACGACGCGCTGCCCTTCCCGCTGACGGCCGCCCAGAAAAAGGCCATCGGCGACGCGGTGGCCGATATGACCTCGGCGCGGCCCATGAACCGGCTGTGTCAGGGCGACGTGGGCAGCGGCAAGACCATGGTGGCCGCCGCCTGCGTGTGGTTCGCCGCCCAATCGGGGTGGCAGTCGGCGTTGATGGCCCCCACGGAAATACTGGCCAAGCAGCACTATGAAAACCTCGCGCCGCTGTTCGCCCGGTTCGGCATCCCCTGTGCATTGCTGACCGGCTCGACGAAAGCCAAGGAGCGGCGGGCCATTCTGGAGGGGCTGGCCGACGGCAGCATCGGCCTTTGCATCGGCACCCACGCCCTGCTGACGGAGGACGTGCAGTATCAGAGACTGGGCCTTGTCATCACCGACGAGCAGCACCGCTTCGGCGTGGCCCAGCGGTCGGCGCTGGGCCAGAAGGCGGAAAACCCCCATATGCTGGTGCTGTCCGCCACACCCATTCCCCGGACGCTGGCGCTGATCATCTACGGTGATCTGGACGTGTCCATCATCAATGAACTGCCGCCGGGGCGGCAGAAGGTGGATACCTTTGCCGTGGATGAGCGCTATCGGGCGCGGCTGAACGGCTTCATCCGCAAGCAGGTGGCCGAGGGCCATCAGGTATTCATCGTGTGTCCGCTGGTGGGAGACGGCGACGACCTGCCCGACGAGCGGAAGGCCGTGACGGCCTATGCCAGAACCTTGCAGGAGGAGACCTTCCCCGACCTGCGGATCGCGGTGCTCCATGGCAAGATGAAGGCCAAGGAAAAAGAAAGCGTCATGGCGGACTTTGCCGCCGGTGAGACGGACATTCTGGTGTCCACCACGGTGGTGGAGGTGGGCGTGGACGTGCCCAACGCCACGCTGATGGTGGTGGAGAACGCCGAGCGCTTCGGCCTGAGCCAGCTGCACCAGCTGCGGGGCCGCGTAGGCCGCGGCAGGGCCAAGAGCTACTGCGTGCTGGTGGCACAGGGAGGCGGCGAGGAGACGAAGCGGCGGCTGAAGGCTCTGACGGACACCAACGGCGGCTTCAAGATCGCGGAGGAGGATCTGAAGCTCCGGGGCCCCGGCGATTTCTTCGGACAGCGGCAGCACGGCCTGCCCATGCTGCAAATTGCCGACCTCAACTGCGACATGCTGCTGTTGGACGAGGCCCAGTCCGCTGCCCGCGCCCTGCTGGCGGAGGACGATCAGCTGACCGCTCCGGAACATCGGAAGCTGCGGGAGCGCATCGACGAGCTGTTCGAGGTCAACGCGGAGGGGCTAAACTGACGGCGCAAAATTCCAAACGAAACAAGGGCCGGTCAACTGACCGGCCCTTGTTTTGTATGTAGGATATCTCAGCGGTTGTTGTAGGCTTCGATGCCCAGACGCAGCAGATCCATGGCACGCTCCAGATCCTCCTGCTTGAGGACGTAGGCGATGCGGATCTCGTTCTTGCCCTTGCCGGGAGTGGCATAGAAGGGCTCGCCGGGGGCGAACATAACGGTGTCGCCGTGGTCGTCGAACTCCTCCAGAATGAACATCTGGAACTTGTCGGCGTCGTCCACCGGCAGGGCGGCCATGACGTAGAACGCGCCCTTGGGGCACTCGCACACCACGCCGGGGATCTCCTTCAGCTTGCGCATGACGGTGTCACGGCGCAGCTTGTACTCGTCGCGGACGGCGGCAAAGTACTCGGGGCCGACGGTATACAGGGCGGCGGAGGCGATCTGATCCAGCGTGGGAACGGACAGACGGCACTGGGCGTACTTCATGGCCTGGGCCATCAGCTCCTTGTTGCGGGAGATCATGCAGCCGATACGGGCGCCGCAGGCGGAGAACCGCTTGGACACGGTGTCGATGACGATGACGTTTTCGGCAGCGTCGTCAAACTGACCCATGGACTGCAGCGGCTCGCCGGCATAGACGAATTCACGGTACGCCTCGTCACCGATGATGAACAGGTCGTGCTCCTTGGCGATGTCCACCATCATGCGCATTTCCTCGGGGGTCAGCACGGCGCCGGTGGGGTTGCCGGGGTTGGTGACCATGATGGCACGGGTATGCTCGTTGATCTCGGCCTCCACCTTGGCCCGGTCGGCGTAGTGATAGCCGTCATGGGGAGAGGTGGGGATGGGGTGGATCTTCGCGCCACAGGTATAGGCCATGGTGTAGTAGTTGGGGTAGAAGGGCTCGGGGATCAGGATCTCGTCACCGTCGTCCAGAATGCAGTTCATGGTGATCTGCAGAGCTTCGCTGCCGCCGTTGGTGATGAGGATATCGCCCTTTTCAAAGTGCATGTTCAGGTCATCATAGTACTTCTGGATGGCGTCGATCAACACGGGGATACCGGGGGACGGCGCGTATTCCAGTACCGGAAGGTCAAAGTGCCGCACGGCCTCGAAGTAAGCCTTGGGGGTCTCGATGTCCGGCTGGCCGATGTTCAGATGGTAGATCTTCTTGCCTTTTGCCTCGGCTGCCACAGCGTAGGGATGGAACTTACGCATGGGGGACAGGCCGCATTTCAGAACCTTGCTGGAAAACTTCATGATATTGCCTCCTCATAAGATTTGACAGCAGAACCTATGTATTCCGCACTTGCTATCATCATACTAGCCTATTTTCCGTCAATCGTCAAGAAAAAATGAAAAAGAACGGCCATCACAAAATGGCCGTTCTTATGATAGTAAAACTGTCAGCACTGCTCTATCGAGATATCAAAAAGCCTCGCAGAGTTCGCGGCGAGGACGCCGCGAAAAAATCAAATCATTTTTCTGACGTCGGTGCGTCAGAAAAATTCTTCTCGGTCGCCAGTGCACCCGAAGGGTGCGCGTACCCCAAGGGCACTTGTTCCGCTTCGCTCCACTGCGCAGCCGACCGTAAACTTATTTGGCAGAAAAGTCGTCAGACTTTTCGCCAGACTCAGTTCATCTGCCGTCTGCGGCTCAGGTTCACCGTGCCGTCGGTCATGGAGTTCAGGGAATCCAGACTCTTGCCAGTGCCCTCGGCCACGCAGGAGATGGCGTCCTCGGCCACCATGGTGTGGATGCCGGTGCGGGCGGTAATGAGCTTATCAAAGCCATCCACCAGACTGCCGCCGCCGGTCATGACGATGCCGTTGTCGGAGATATCGGCCACCAGCTCGGGCGGAGTGCGCTCCAGCACGCCGTGAACGGCCTCCAGAATACGCTCCACCGGCTCCTCGAACGCCTCCAGCATCTCGGTAGAGGTGACGGTCAGCGTCTTGGGCAAGCCCGTCAGCAGGCAGCGGCCCTTCACGTCGATGGAGGTCTCCTCCTCCTTGGGGAACACGCAGCCGATGCGCATTTTCATCATCTCGGCGGTACGCTCGCCCACCAGCACGTTGTGCTTGCGGCGCATATACTTGACGATGGATTCGTTGAACTGGTCACCGGCCACCTTGATGGAGGCGGACTCCACCACGCCGCTGAGGGAAATGACCGCGATATCGGTGGTGCCGCCGCCGATGTCCACCACCATGTGGCCATCAGGCTTGGCAATGTCGATACCGGCGCCGATGGCGGCGGCCACAGGCTCCTCGATCAGATACACGCGGCGGGCACCGGCCTGAATACCGGCATCCACCACGGCGCGCTCCTCGACCTCGGTGATGCCGGAGGGCACGCAGATGATGACCCGCGGCTTGAACAGCTGGAAGCCGCCGGTGACCTTGTGGATGAATTCCTTCAGCATCCGCTCCGTCATGTCATAGTCGGAGATGACGCCCTCACGCAGGGGTCGAATGGCCACGATGTTGCCGGGGGTACGGCCCAGCATGGCCTGCGCCTCGGCGCCCACCTTCAGCAGACGGCCGTCATCTTTGTTGATGGCCACCACCGACGGCTCATTCAGCACGACGCCCTTGCCCTTGATATATACCAGAACAGAAGCGGTACCCAGATCGATACCGATATCCTTTGCCAAAGAACACATAACTGCACCTCATCCATTTCTCATTTGTGTTATCCTGACGGCAAAATGCCGAATTTTTCCCAATTAAGTATTATACTGACGGCTTTTCCATTTTGCAAGAGCAACTTGCAATTGTTCACAGATTTGTTAAAAGAGAGACGGAATATTCTTATTTGCCTCCGGCGGCCCACTTTTCCCAACAGCTGGAAGAGTGGGCAAAAGAGCCGGAAGAAACCAATGGTTTCTTCACTTCCTTGCGCGCTATGCATTGCGCAAAATTGCGGCTGCATCCCGCACGTTTGCGTGAGCTTTTCTTTTTCGTTTTTTTATCGAATCGTCTCTGCTCCATCGCCGCTGCCGCTGATGCCTGCGCCGAACAACGCTTTGGGTTCTACCGTTAGGAGCATGAGCGGCAGCGGCGCAAGAGGAAAGTCAATGCGTCGGGGCGTTAAGAAAACATGCCGGTGGCATGTTTTTAGCCTCCGATCTCGGCGGCTATGCCGCCGTAGCATCCATCCGGATTTCCACCGCAAAACTTGAACCGGTGCAATAGCTTACGCAAAACAGCGCGAGCGGATCCTTAAACCGCAGGTTTAAGTGGCGTTTTTGGGTACTTTTGCCGCCACAGGCAAAAGTACCTCGCGCCGCAGAGCGAAACATCTTAATTCCTACTATACCCCCAAAACTGCCGTTTTACTCCCGCACCATGGCCAGCGTCAGACACAGCACCTCCGCCGCGCCCGCCGCCTTCAGCACGCGGGCGCACTCGCCCAGCGTGGCGCCGGTGGTGCAGATATCGTCCACCAGCAGCAATCGCTTTCCTGCGAACTGCTCCGGCGACACCGCCTCATACACGCCCAGCACGTTGGCCCGGCGGGCGGCGGCATCGTCAAGGCCGGACTGGGGCGGGTTGTCCGTCACCTTCCGCAGCGTCTCCAGCGGGGCCACATGCCAGTCTACGCACATGCTGGCGGTGAGATAGCGGGCCTGATCGTAGCCACGCTTTTTCAGCCGCTTCTGGCTGACCGGCACCCATGTGATGGCGTCAAATTCGCCGCTGTACCGCTCGGCGGCGGTCTGGGCCATCAGGCGTCCGAAGGCATCCAGTCCACCCAGCTTTCCCTTGAACTTGAAGGCCAGAATGGCTTCCCGCACCGGCCCTTCATAGTAAAGCGGCGCGGTGCAGCGGCCAAAGTCCGCGCCCTGCCGGATCTTCCCGCACAGGGGGAGGGTGGTCTCGCATTTGTCACAGACCAGCGTTTTTCCCGTCAGCTTGCCGCAGAAGGGGCATTTCCGGGGAAAGAACACACTGAGGATGTCGTCGGTGATCTTGTTCAGTTCGTCGTTAAAGCTCATGGCTCATTGCCTCCTCCCGCAGTCTCCGCCGCAGGCCGCTGTAACGGCGCTGCTGCCTGTCATTGGCCGCCATCTGGCCGGGGGCCACATCGTCGCCCACCAGTACCAGCAACTCACGCGCCCGTGTGATGGCGGTATACAGCACGCCCCGCACCATCAGCGCCGGGGCCACCGCCGCCGACACCAGCACCACGCAGCGGTACTCGCTGCCCTGGGCCTTATGTACCGTCATGGCGTAGGCCATGTCCAGCTGATTGAGAAGGTCGGCGGTATACACGCAGGTACGGTCGTCAAATTGAATGGTGATGAGCTCGCCGGAGGGATCGATCTCCTGAATGACGCCCACATCGCCGTTGAAGATGCCCGCGCCCATGGCGCCGTCATCCCGCTCCCACACCACGTCGTAGTTGTTGCGGGTCTGCATCACCCGGTCGCCCTCCCGGAACACCATGTCGCCCCACGGCTTCTGCCGCTTGTTGGCGGCGGGCGGGTTCAGCGCCGCCTGCAGGGCGCGGTTCAGGTTCACCGTGCCGCACACGCCCTTGCGGGTAGGGGACAGCACCTGTATCTGATCCGCCGGGATACCCATATTGTCCGGCAGCCGCTGCTGGCACAGCTCCACCACCGTCTGCACCAGGCGGTCGGGGGCCCGGCGGCACAGGAAGAAAAAGTCGTTCTGGGTGTTTTTCAGCTCCGGCGGCTGGCCCAGATTCACCGCGTGGGCGTTGCGGATGATGGCGCTCTTCTCCGCCTGACGGAAGATCTCCGTCAGGGACACGGCAGGCACCACGCCGCTGCGCAGCAGGTCGCCCAGCACATTGCCCGCCCCTACGGAGGGCAGCTGATCCGGGTCGCCTACCATCACAAGGCGGCAGCCGGGCCGCATGGCCCGCAGCAGCGACGCCATCAGCTCCAGATCCACCATGCTCATCTCATCCACGATCACGGCGTCGGCTTCCAACGGCTCCTTCTCGTTCTTGCGGAAGGTCACCTCGCCGGTCAGCTCGTTCCAGCTCATGCCCAGCGCCCGATGGATGGTCTGGGCTTCCTTGCCGCACAGCTGGCTCATTCGCTGGGCGGCGCGGCCCGTGGGCGCCAGCAGCACGGTGTCCAGCCCCATCCGGTCAAACAAGGCCACGATGCCCCGCACGGAGGTGGTCTTGCCGGTGCCGGGACCGCCGGTCAGCAGCAGTACGCCCTTTTCCGCCGCCAGCGCCACGGCGCGGCGCTGCTCCGGCGCATAGGCGATGCCCTGCTGCTTTTCGATATCGCCGATGATCCTGTCCACATCCCGGCCAAAGTCCCAATCGTCGCCGCAGGCGGCAGCCAGACGCTTGGCCACATAGACCTCCGCCTCGTACATCCGCCGCAGATAGCAGCCCTCCACATTGGCGATGGGCTTACACACCACGGCAAAGCGCTCGCACAGGTCGTCCAGCGCTTTCTCCACCGCTTCTTCGCCTACGCCGATCAGCTCCATGGTGGCGGTGATCAGCTTGGGCCGGGGCAGGAACACATGGCCGTTGGACAGGTTGTGGTTCAATTCGTACAGCACCGCCGCCTCAGTGCGGCAGGGAGAATCGCCGTCGAAGCCCATGGACAGGGCGATCTCATCGGCGGCGGCAAAATCCACGCCGCAGCGCTCGTCGGTGAGAAGATAGGGGTTGTCCTTTAATTTTTCCAGCGTCTCGTCGCCGTAGGCGCGCAGAAGCCCCATGGCCAGCGTCACCGGCAGGTCGTACCGGCCCAGAAACTCCATCACCCGCCGCAGGCCCGTCAGGCTGCGGAAGGCCGTGGAGATCTCTGTGGCCTTCTTGGCGGTGATGCCCTTGAGGGTGGACAGCTTCTCCGGCTCCTCCTCAATGACGCGGAGGGTGTCGGTGCCGAAGCGCTCCACCAGCCGCGCGGCGGTGGCGGGGCCCACGCCCTTCAGCACGCCGGAGGAGAGGTAGCACACGATGTCGTCCTCCTCCCGGGGCATGCGGCGCTCCACCAGCTCGGCGGTCATCTGCACGCCGTAGGTGGGGTGGTTGACCCACACGCCGGTAACGGTCATGCCCTCGCCGGCGGCGGCAAAGGGGATGCAGCCCACCACGGTGACCAGCTCGCCCTGATCGGTCAGCAGGCTCAGCACCGTATATCCGTTTTCCTCGTTCTGGAACACCACGTTTTCCACAGTGCCCTCAATGTTACCGCGTTCCCCCATGGGTCTCCCCCCGTTTCATCAGTGTAATGTTGGGGTCGCGCCGCGCGGCGTACTCCGCCCGCGTGCGTCCCTCGTCAGAAAGTCCCTCGTCCACCAGCACCACGTTCAGGCCCTCCAGCCGCCGCAGCAGCCGGTCCAGCTCCGCCGCGTCGCCGGTCAGCGGGACGAAAACCGCTGTGCCGCCGTCCCGTTTCGGACGCAGCACCCAGTCAAACAGCACCCACAGCACCGCCGCGATGCCGACGGCCTCCAGAAATGCCGTCACGCCCTCCCAGAAAAGCGCCATACCGTCCCCTCCCCCTTGCTATCCTATGCGGAAAGAGGACAGATGTGCCCTTTAGCGGGCCAGCATCTTTTTGAGATACTGTCCCGTGTAGGACTCCGGTACTGCCGCCACCTGCTCCGGCGTGCCGGTGGCCACCACCGTGCCGCCGCCGACACCGCCCTCCGGGCCAAGATCGATCAGGTAGTCGGCGCATTTGATGACATCCAGATTGTGCTCGATCACCAACACGGTATTGCCGCTGTCCACCAGCCGCTGCAAAACGGCCAGCAGCTTCTTCACGTCATCGGCATGCAATCCGGTGGTAGGCTCGTCCAGAATATAGATGGTGCGGCCGGTGGAGCGCTTGGAAAGCTCTGTGGCCAGCTTCACGCGCTGGGCCTCGCCGCCGGAGAGGGTGGTGGAGGACTGGCCCAGCTTCACATAGCCGAGGCCCACGTCCTGCAAGGTTTGCAGCCGGTCGGCGATCCTGGGCAGGGCGGAGAAGAAGGGCAGCGCCTCGTCCACCGTCATGTCCAGCACGTCGGAAATGGATTTGCCCTTGTAGCGCACCTCCAGCGTCTCCCGGTTATAGCGCTTGCCGTGGCACACCTCGCAGGGAACGTACACGTCCGCAAGGAAGTGCATTTCGATTTTCAGCACGCCGTCGCCGCAGCAGGCTTCGCACCGGCCACCCTTGGTGTTGAAGGAGAACCGGCCGGGGCCGTAGCCTCTTGCCTTTGCGTCAGGCAGGGAGGCGAACAGGTCGCGGATATCATTGAACAGGTTGGTATAGGTGGCGGGGTTGGAGCGGGGCGTCCGTCCGATAGGGCTCTGGTCGATGTTGATGACCTTGTCCAGATGATCCTCGCCCTCGATGGCGTCATGCTTGCCGGGATGGGCCTTCATGCGGTTCAGGTCAGCGCCCAGCCGCTTGAAGATGATCTCGTTCACCAGTGAGCTCTTGCCGCTGCCGGATACGCCGGTGACGCAGGTCAGGGTGCCCAGCGGCACCGACACGTCGATGTTTTTCAGGTTGTTTTCCCGTGCGCCCCGTACCGTCAGCCATTTGCCGTTTCCGGCGCGGCGGCACTCCGGCACCTCGATGCGCTTTTTACCGCTGAGGTACTGGCCCGTCAGGCTGTTGGGATCGGCCATCACCTGCTCCGGCGTTCCGGCGGACACCACCTGTCCACCCAGCGCGCCTGCGCCGGGGCCGATGTCGATGAGCCAGTCGGCAGCGCGCATGGTGTCCTCGTCATGCTCCACCACGATCAGGGTGTTGCCCAGATTGCGCAGCCGCCGCAGGGTGTCCAGCAGCTTGTCGTTGTCCCGCTGGTGCAGGCCGATGGACGGCTCGTCCAGAATATACAGCACGCCCATGAGGCTGCTGCCGATCTGGGTGGCCAGACGGATGCGCTGGCTTTCGCCGCCGGACAGGGTGCCGGAGGAGCGGCTGAGGGTCAGGTAGCTGAGCCCCACCGACTGCAAAAACCGCAGGCGGGAGCCGATCTCCTTCAAAATCTGGGCGGCGATCATCTGCTGGTTGCCGGTCAGGGTCAGCCCGTCAAAGAACGCGATCTCGTCGTCCACCGGCATATCCGTGGTGTCATGGATAGACAGACCGCCCACGGTGACGGCCAGTGCCTCCGGCCGCAGCCGCTTGCCCTGACAGGCGGGGCAGGGGCAGGCCGCCATAAAGGATTCGATCTCCTTCTTGCTGGCGTCGGACTGGGTCTCTACATAGCGCCGCTCCAGATTGTTGGCAATGCCCTCAAAGGCCTGATGCAGCGTACCCTTGCCCCGGGGCTGGTCGTATTCCAGCGTCAACTTTTCGCCCCTGGTGCCATAGAGGATGATGTCTTTTACCTCGCTGGACAGCTGGGCATAGGGAGTGCGGAGAGAGAAGTTGTAGCGCTTGCTGAGGGCGTCGAAGTACATGCGGGAGATGCCGTCGGAGCGGATGGAGTTCCACCCGGTGGCCACCACCGCGCCGTCTAAGATAGACTTGCTCTCGTCGGGGATCACCAGCGTGGGGTCCACCTTCAGCTGCATGCCAAGGCCCATGCAGGTGGGGCATGCGCCGAAGGGACTGTTGAAGGAGAACAGGCGGGGCGCCAGCTCCTCGATGGACACGCCGCAGTCCTCGCAGGCGTAGTTCTGGGAGAAGGACAGGTCCTGTCCCTCCTTCAGCAGGTTCACCGTCACAAGGCCGCCGGTCAGGTTGGAAGCGGTCTCCACGCTGTCGGTCAGGCGGGTGGCGATATCGGCGCGGACGATCAGGCGGTCCACCACAATGTCGATCTGATGCTTGAAGGTCTTGGAGAGCTTGATCTCCTCGTCCAGCTCGTGCATCTCGCCGTCGATGCGGGCGCGGACGTAGCCGCTGCGGCGGGCGTCCTCCAGCACCTTGGTGTGTTCGCCCTTGCGGCCCCGCACCACCGGGGCCATCACCTGAATACGGGTGCCCTCCGGCAGGGCCATGATCTGGTCGATGATCTGGTCAATGGTCTGCTGGCGAATTTCTTTTCCGCACTTGGGGCAGTGGGGCAC
Source organism: bacterium (assembly GCA_963640475.1). GTDB lineage: Bacteria > Bacillota > Clostridia > Oscillospirales > Oscillospiraceae > Vescimonas. The sequence goes on from CAVHYW010000005.1 coordinate 33,999, forward strand.
GCCCACCCGCGCCCACAGAAGGCGCATATAGTCATAGATCTCCGTCACCGTACCCACGGTGGAGCGGGGATTCTTGCTGGTAGTCTTCTGGTCAATGGAGATAGCGGGGGACAGACCGTCGATATAGTCCACGTCGGGCTTGTCCATCTGGCCCAGAAACATCCGGGCATAGGAGCTGAGGCTCTCCACATAGCGGCGCTGGCCCTCGGCGTAAATGGTGTCAAAGGCGAGGGAGCTTTTGCCGCTGCCGGACAGGCCCGTCAGCACCACCAGCTTATCGCGGGGGATGGTCACGTCGATGTTTTTCAGGTTGTTCTCCCGCGCGCCTTTGATGAAAATTTCCTTTTGCATGGTATTCCTCGATTCTGCGTGATTTGGTGCAGATAAGTCTAATAAAACAAATTTTTAATGTCAATGGGGAGTTAAAATATTTCGCGCTCCGGCGCGACCCACTTTTGCCAATAGCGGCAAAAGTAGGCAAAAGCGCCAGAAGGAACCTCCGGTTCCTTCACTTCCGGGCGCGCTATGCGTTGTACAAGTCGAAACTGCCTGCCACACGTTCACAGAAGATTTCCTGTTTCGTTTCGTCATCGAATCGTCTCTGCTCCTGCGCCGCTACCGCTGATGCCTACGCCGAACAACGCTTCATCGTCTACCGTTGAGAACGTGAGCGGCAGCGGCACAAGAAGAACAGGCGATTCGTCATACGCAACGATAACCACCAGGTTCTGTGAACGCGCGGTATAAGGTATCACAATTTGTAAAAAGGAGAGCGTGCGCGGATTCTTAAACCGCAGGTTTAAGCAGCGTTTTTGGGTACTTTTGCCGCTGCGGGCAAAAGTACCTCGTCCCCGAGGGGGCGAAACAGCTCCTTACACCACTACATCCGCCGTTTTGGCCCGGAGGAGATTCAGCAGGTCACCGGGCTTTACCTGCACCTGATGGCCGATCTTTCCGGCGGAGACGGCGATCAGCTCCAGCTCGTTCGCCGTCTCGTGGAACACGGTGGGGAACTGCTTCTTCATGCCCACAGGGGAGCAGCCGCCGTGAACGTAGCCCGTCAGGGGCAGCAGCTCCTTCTGGGGCAGCATGGCGATGGACTTCTCCCCCACCGCCTTGGCGGCCTTCTTCAAATCAAGATTTTCCGCCACGGGGATATCGAACACATAGTATGCCCCGCTGGCCCCCTTTGTCACCAGCGTTTTGAACACACTGGCGGCGTCCAGCCCCGTCTCCGCCGCCACCGACACGCCGTCGATGGGGCCGTTGGGGTCGTAGGAAAAGGCGGTATAGGGGATCTTCTTCTGATCCAGCGTCCGCATGACGTTGGTTTTTTCTTCCTTGTTCTTTGCCATAGGGACAGCCTCCTTGTATATATCAGCGATAAAGCGCGATCAGGGATAACACGAGAATATGTACGGGGTAAAAGGCGTAAAAGCCGTACTGCACCGCTTTGTTGGAAAAGCCCCGCTGGCCGTTATAGAGCCAGATAGGCACCAGCGCCCACAGACACCACAGCTCGATGGACAGCACGCCGCCCATGACGGCGATGCTGAAAAACGTCAGCCAGAATGCTTCGGTGGCCATTTTTACCACCCGGCGATAAGGGCTGCGCTGGGCGCAGTAGAACATGGCCACCAGCAGCATGCCCCAGCCGCCATAGTCGGTGTTGATCAGCTCCAGCAGCCAGTAGGCGGCCACCATGACCGCGCCCGTCAGCACAAAGGCCCATACGGTGCGCTTTTTCAGCGCCCAGTCGGCGAGCCAGCATACCAGCGCACCGGCCAGCAGCGTCCACAGCACGTTCTGGTCGTAGGGGTTCCACACCCAGCCGCCGGTCATCAGGTTAAAGGGTATCTCCGACAGCAGGGCAAACACCAGCAGCCGCGCCGCGTATTTCTTCCGGTCGTGGGTGTATATGCAGCCCTCGGCGATCAGAAAGCAGAAGATGGGGAAGGCCACCCGTCCGATGCACCGCAGCCACATGACGCCGGGAAACAGCGTATGGCCCATGTGGTCGATGAACATGGTGCAGATGGCGATGAGCTTCAGGTGGAAGCCGTTGAGGATTCGGACTCTTTGCATGGTTTGTCTCCTTTCGCCAGCAGGATGACGCAGCCGAACACGCAGCTGACGCCCAGTACCGTCCAGATGGTCAGCGCCTCGTGGAACACGATAATGCCAACCAGTGTCTCCACCACCGGCTCGATGTTGGTGATGATGGAGGCCTTGCCGCTCTCCACGCCCTCAAGGCCTTTGGTGTAGAAGATATAGGGCAGCACCGTGGCCACGATCACCACGCCGAACATACCCAGCGGGCCTGTGGGCTGGTGGAGCAGCGCGGGCAGGGTAGAAAAGTCCGCGAAGAAAAGTGAACCAAGGCCCGCCACCAGAAACGTCCAGTAGATCATGGTATAGCTCTCGTAATGGGCAAGGCCATAGTGGGCGAACACGGTATAGCTGGCGTAGCACATGCCGGAGACCACGCCCAGCGCGATGCCGGTCCATGAGGCGGTCATCTCGCCGCCCAGCATGCCGCTGACCATAACGCAGCCCAGCAGCGACACCACCAGCGCGATGATCTTCCGGCGGGTCAGGGGCGTTTTCCACAGCACGGCGCTGATGAGCACCACAAAGGAGGGCGCCAGATACAGCAGCACCGCCGCCACAGACAGCGAGCACATGGTCTGGCACTGGAAGTACACCAGACTCAACAGCAGGATACTGATAAGACCGGAGCACAGGAAGATGGGCAGATGCTTCAGCTTGATGCGGAACACCTGCCGGTGGAACAGGCCGAACACCACCGTCAGCACCAGCAGCGTGCCGAAGTTGCGGATGAACACCCGGTTGCCCAGAGACGCGCCCGCCTCGGTCAGCAGGCGGTTGGAAAATCCGATGAAGCCCCAGCACACGGCGCTGAGGATCACATAGATGTAGGAGAGGTACTTTTTCATAGGTTCGTTCTCGGTTCGTTTGAATTTTGGCACAGCAGCGACCAGATCAGGCCGGCGCTGCGGGAATAGCGGCTCAGAGAGGGGAATTCCACGTCCGCGCCGCGGACAGGCGGTATCAGCAGGCGATCGCCCACCACCGCCATGTTGATAATACACTCGTTGCGTGACAGCAGGTGCTGGGCATGGGTGCCGATATAGCGGGAAAGCGCGTCATTCATGGCGTCGCACACCACAAGGTTGACGCGGGCACGGGACGCGATCTCCCACTGAGGGCCCTCCTGCTTTGACGGATGGGCGCGGTTGGCGGAGCGGTTGGCCCGGTCACGCTGGGCCTTGCAGGAGGACGCGGAGAACTCCGGCTGATGCAGCAGCGTCACCCGCCACGAAAACGCTCCCTCGATCCGGCAGATCCGGGCGGTCTCATCGCAGAGGTGCGTCCATTGAACGCCCGGCGCGGCCTCTATGGCGGCGCAGACTGTATCGTAGTCGAAGGCACGGGGAAGGGGGAAGGTGTAATATCGGGTCGACTCCTGACGCTGGCGCTTTTGCCGACGCTCAAGGCAGACCAGCACACCGGTAAAACCCGCGCAGATACCGGCGGTCACGGCGGCTTCCCGCCAGTCCCCGCTTACGGCAAAGGCGATAGCCAGCATAAGGCTGAACAGGGACAGCAGGAGCAGCAGTCCCTGCGCCAGTCCGAAGCGCTTGGCCGCCCGGATATCCCGGCGGAATTCTTCCGGGCCGGGCATTATTTGCCGCCTCGCAGTTCGATGATCTGGTCACGCAGCAGCGCGGCGTACTCGAATTCCAGCATCTTGCTGGCGGCCTTCATTTCCTTTTCCAGACGGGCGATGGTCTCGGCCCGCTCCCGGTCGCTGAGCTTCTTCTTGGAAAGCTGGGATGCCTCCTCGGCGCTGTGGCTGATCTCCACCATCTCCCGCACGCTCTTGCGGATGGTGCGGGGCGTGATGCCGTGGGCCTTGTTAAAATCGTCCTGCAATTTCCGGCGGCGCTCCGTCTCGTCCATGGCGGCACGCATGGAGGGCGTCACCGTATCGGCGTAGAGGATCACCAGACCCTCGGCGTTGCGGGCAGCGCGGCCGATGGTCTGGATCAGGCTGGTCTCGCTGCGGAGGAAGCCCTCCTTGTCGGCATCCAGAATGGCCACCAGACTGACCTCCGGCAGATCGAGGCCCTCCCGCAGCAGGTTGATGCCCACCAGCACGTCGAACTCGCCCAATCGCAGGTCGCGGATGATCTCCATCCGCTCCAGCGCTGCCACGTCAGAGTGCATGTACCGCACACGGATACCGTTCTGGCGGAAGTGGGCGGTCAGGTCCTCCGCCATCCGCTTGGTAAGGGTGGTCACCAGCACCCGCTCGTTGCGCTGGGCGCGGGCGCGGATCTCGGCGGACAGATCGTCGATCTGGCCCACCACGGGCCGCAGCTCAATACGGGGGTCTAACAGGCCTGTGGGGCGGATCACCTGCTCCACCACCTGATCGGCATGCTGCCGCTCGTACTCGCCGGGGGTGGCGGAGACATAGATGGCCTGATGGAACCGCTCCTCGAACTCCTCGAATTTCAGGGGACGGTTATCAAAGGCGCAGGGCAGGCGGAAGCCGTAGCGCACCAGACTTTCCTTGCGGGCACGGTCGCCGTTGTACATAGCCCGCACCTGCGGCAGCGTCACATGGCTCTCGTCCACGAACAGCAGAAAATCGTCGGGGAAGAAGTCCAGCAGCGTCATGGGCGGCGACCCGGCGGGCCGCTGGGAGATGATGCGGGAGTAGTTCTCGATGCCGGAGCAGTAGCCAAGCTCGGTCATCATCTCCATGTCGTATTCCGTCCGCTGGCGCAGGCGCTGAGCCTCCACCAGCATATTGTTCTCCTCGAAGAATTGCAGCCGCTCCGCCAGCTCCTTTTTGATCTGGGCCATGGCGGCGTCCATCTTGTCCTTGGGGGTGACGTAGTGGCTGGCGGGGTAGATGGCCACATGGTTCAGGGTCTTCATGGCCGCGCCGGTGACGGGGTGGAACTCGGTGATGCGGTCGATCTCGTCGCCGAAGAACTCCACGCGGATGGCGCGATCCTTATAATAGGCGGGGTACAGCTCCACCGTGTCGCCCCGGACCCGGAACACGTTGCGCTGGAATGCCACGTCGTTGCGCTCGTACCGGTCCTCCACCAGACGCCGCAGCAGCTCGTCCCGATCCATGGTCATGCCGGTGCGCAGGGAGATCATCATGCGGGCGAAGTCGTCCGGCTCGCCCAGACCGTAGATGCAGCTGACCGACGACACCACGATCACGTCCCGCCGCTCCAGCAGGGCGCAGGTGGCAGAAAGCCGCAGGCGGTCGATCTCCTCGTTGGTAGAGGCGTCCTTCTCGATATAGGTATCAGTGTGGGGGATATAGGCCTCCGGCTGGTAGTAGTCGTAGTAGGAGACGAAGTACTCCACGGCGTTTTCCGGGAAGAACTCCCGGAACTCCTCGCACAGCTGGGCGGCCAGCGTTTTGTTGTGAGCCAGCACCAGGGTGGGGCGCTGCACCTGCTCGATGACCTTGGCCATGGTATAGGTCTTGCCGGAGCCGGTGACGCCCTTGAGCACCTGCTCCCGCAGGCCCAGATCCACGCCCTCGGCCAGCTTTTCGATGGCCTGAGGCTGGTCGCCGGCGGGGGAATATTCAAAATGGACTTTGAATTGAGGCATAGGGATTCTCCTTTGGAGTGTTTCGCTCTCCGGAGCGAGGGAGTTGTTTCGTCCCTGCGGGGACGAGGTACTTTTGGCCGCTGTCCCAAAAGTGACCAAAAGGACAGCTTAAACCTGCGGTTTAAGAATCCGCGCACGCTATGCTGCGTTGTATATTTGCAGCTTTTTACCGCGCGTTCGCGGGAGATATTTGATTTCGCTGCGCATGACGCATCGGCTTCCTTCTTGCGCCGCTGCTGCTCACGCTCTCAACGGTAGAACCCAAAGCGTTGTTCGGTATTCGGCGCGTAGGGGCCGGCGTCCCCGACGGCCCGAACTATGCAAGCTCTGCTTGCATAGTTTAATCAAACCAGATACCCGCTTTGGTTCATGCTGACATAATCCCCGTCCGCCACGATGATATGATCCAGCAGCTGGATATCCATGGCCTTCAGAGCGTCCCGCACCCACAGCGTCACCGCCCGGTCATTCTCGGAGGGCAGCGCCACGCCGCTGGGATGGTTGTGGGCCAGTACCACCACGCTGGCATCGGACAGCAGGGCGTTTTCCACCACCTGCCGCAGCGAGAAGGCTGCGCTGTCCGCGCCGCCTTGGGACAGCCGCTTGCAGCTGAGAAGCTTCCCTTTGGCGTCCAGACAGGCCTGATACAGCACCTCCTGCCGCTCCTGCTCCAGCAGCGCCAGAAAATACCGGCCGCATTTGTCCACGGTGTTCAGCACCCGCTCCCGGCCCGCGGGACGGGCCGCCCGCTTGCGGATGGCCTCCAGCAGCGTCAGGTACAGCGCCGCGCCGTCGCCCACGCCCTCCACTTTTGCCAGCTCCTCCGCCGGAGCGGCCAGCACGTTTTGCAGCGAACCGAATTTTTGCAGCAGCCGGTGGGCGATCTCATTGGTGTCTCGCCGGGGAATGGCGTAATACAGCGCCAGCTCCAGCACCTCGTGATCGGCAAAGCTGTCCAGTCCGTGCTGGCGGAACTGTTCCTTTTTCCGTGCCCGGTGTCCGTCGTGCAGTCCCATATCACGCCCTCCCTTCTGCTGCAATGGTGCATTTTATAGCAATAGTATAGTATACCACACAGCGTTTTCCGCGACAAGGCATATTTCTAAAACATTTTTTCGATACCGTCAAAACGCGAAGCGGCGGCCGGACTATAAAATGACCACAAAGGGATGAAAAAAACACCTATGCAAACGACAGTCCGGCGTGTAGAATAGGTGGTACGACATCAAGGAAAGACAAGGAACTGCATATGCAACAGAGATCAAGATATCAGACCGCCCGCCGCATCCTCATTTTCTGGACGCTGTTCATCGGCATCGGTGCGGTAGGCGGCGCGTTAATGATGCTGCTGGACCCCAGCGGCAAGACCATGGGCATGGACGCCATGCTGCCCTATTTTCAGGTACTGCCCTTTGCGGAGGTGGTGTTTCAGGACTTCACCTTCTCCGGCTGGGCGCTTCTGATCGTCAACGGCCTGACCAACCTGACAGCGGCGGCGCTGCTGCTGGCCAGAAAGCCCGCAGGTACCGTACTGGGCGGCATCTTCGGCGTGACGCTGATGCTGTGGATCTGCATTCAGTTCTATATGTTCCCGCTGAATTTCATGTCCACCATCTATTTCATTTTCGGTATCTGTCAGGCCGCTGCCGGTTATGCGGCGTGGGTGTTCCAAAGGCAGGAGGCCTTCACCGTCAACCGGGCTGACTATCCCCACATCGGCGATGACCCCACCCGTCTGGTGGTATTCTTCTCCCGCATGGGCTATGTGCGGAAGAAGGCCTATGAGGAGGCCGACCGCACCGGCGCTGCCGTTTATGAGATCAGGGCGGCGGAGCGGACGGAGGGTACGCTGGGCTTCTGGTGGTGCGGCCGCTACGGCATGCACAAGTGGGACATGCCCATCCGTCCGGTGGACATCGAGCTGTCCGTCTACCGGCATGTGACCATCTGCTCGCCCATCTGGGTGTTCGCGCTGGCCGCGCCTGTCCGCAGCTTCTGCAAGGCGGCTGCCGGACAGATCAGGGAGGCGGACTACATACTGGTGCACCACCAGAAGGACACCTACGAAAATGCCGCCGAAGAAATGGACCGCCTTCTGGGCGTTACCCATACCTCTCTGCGCAGTATCCAATGCAGAGAGGGCACATACAAGGAAACCAGCAAAAGAAAGGAAATGATCGTATGAAAAAGCTGCTGCTTCTTGTGACTATGCTGCTGACGCTGAGCCTGTGCGCCTGCGCCGCCAATACACCGACTCCCGCACCGGACGTGACGCCCGATACCCCGCAGGAGACCCCCGACACACCGGATACACCGGCTGATGGCCAGAGCGTCGATCTGCCCATCCTGAGCGAGATCGACCAGACAGTGCGGGTAGGCACCTCCGGCTCCTACATGACCGCCGTTCAGGCTGCCGTTAAGCTTCTGGACTGGGGCGTGGACACGGGCCTTGATCCTGAGGAGATCCGCAGCGCCACCGCCGCTTGGCTGGGCAATATGGGCAACGACGCCCAGACCGCCTTTGCCGAAAAGCTGGAGCTGGTGGACGATGCCTACCAGTCGCTGCTGAAGGACGGCGCGGAGGATCTGCTGTCCTCCGCCGGCTGCACCGACACCACCTATCCTTGGAGCACCGAGCCTGTGGAAAGCATCGAAGCCATCATGGACGCCGCGGGACTGCGTTCCTGACAGAAAAAGAGCTGAACGTCGGCCGACGCTCAGCTCTTTTTTTCATCTGTATCCGCCGGGTGGAACCGCTCATATACCGCCAGCGCCGCCGGAGCGGGCAGTACCTTCCGCAGATCGTCCAGCGACGCACTTTCGATGGCCTTCACCGTGCCGAAGCGCTTGAGGAGCGCCTGCTTCCGGGTCTCACCGATGCCGGGGATGCCGTCCAGCTTGCTGCGGTAGGTGCGCTTTTTGTGCTTCTGCCGCTGGAAGGTGATAGCGAACCGGTGTACCTCCTCCTGCACCCGCCCGATGAGGGTGAAGATATGGGGAGACTGCTGGATGCCCAGCTCGCTGCCCTCAATGGTGATGAGGGCGCGGGTGCGGTGGCGGTCGTCCTTCACCATGCCCAGAATGGGAATGGATACCCCCGCCGCCCGCTCCGCCGCCAGCGCCGCGTGAGTGTGGCCCAGACCGCCGTCGATCAGCAGCAGATCCGGCAGGGGCGGGAATTTCTCGTCGTCCTTATGGGCGAACCGCCGCTCCAGCACCTCCTGCATGGCGGCGTAGTCATCGGGGCCGGTCAGGGTCTTGATGGCGAATTTGCGATAGTCCCGCTTCAACGGCTTGCCGTCCACGAACACCACCATGGAGGCCACCATGTCGTCGCTGCCCAGATTGGAGATATCGTAGCTCTCCATACGCCGGGGCACGGCGGGCAGCTGCGCCAGCGTCTGTAAGTCCGTCAGCGCCTTGGCCACCCGCTCCGACTCCGTGGTGATGCGCTCGGCCTCCTCGCGGGCGTTCTGGGCCGCCATGTCCACCAACTGGGAGCGTTCGCCCCGCTGAGGGGCCTTGATGGTCACCTTGTGGCCCGCCTGACCCGTCAGCAGGGCGGCGAAGGTATCGCTGTCGTCAAACAAACACGGCAGCAATATCTCGCGGGGCAGCACCGCCTTGTCCAGATAGTACTGGCTCAGCACGGCGCTGAGCACCTCCGGCTCCGACTGGTCGGCGGCGGTGGGGAATATCTCGATCTGGCGGCCCAGCAGGTCGCCGTTTTCAATGTGCAGCACCGCCGCGCCGCACCGCACCGGTCCGGTGTATACGCCCCACACGTCCGTGTCGGCGCATACGCCCGCAATGACCTGCTGCTGCTTGCCCAGCACCTGCAATGCCTGCATCCGGTCCCGGAGGGCGGCGGCCTTTTCAAATTCCAGATTTTCCGCCGCAGCCTCCATCTCCTGCCGGAGGTTCGCCGTCACCTGCCGCAGCTTGCCGCCCAGCAGCTCCGCCGCCTGTGCCATCCGGGCCTGATACTCCGCCTGACCGGGGCCGTCGGGAGAGCAGAAGCCGTCGCACCGGCCGATGTGGTGGTTCAGGCAGGGCCGCTCCTTGCCGATGTCCCGTGGGAACTGGCGATTGCAGGTGGGCAGCTTCAGGGCGGCACACACCGCCTGCAGGGCCGCCCGTGTCTCGTGCCGTCCGCCGAAGGGCCCGAAGTACCGGGCGCCGTCCTCCTCCGGCTTGTTCACCAGCGTGAACCGGGGATAGGGCGCTTTTTCGTTCAGCCGCACGAAGGGGTAGCCCTTGTCGTCCTTCAGAAGAATATTATACCGGGGCTGGTGCCGCTTGATGAGGGAGTTCTCCAGAATCAGCGCCTCGAACTCCGTGCGCACCATGATGGTATCGAAGTGATCCACCTGCGACACCATCATCCGGGTCTTTTCATTGTGGCCGCTGCCGGACTGAAAGTACTGGCTGACGCGGTTTTTCAGCTTTTTCGCCTTGCCCACATAGATGACCAGCCCTGTCTTGTCCATCATGATATACACGCCGGGGGACAGCGGCAGGCTATCCGCCTTTTGCAGCAGCTCCTGTTTCGTCATGACAAAGTCCCCCTTTCCAATGGTGCTCCCAGTATAGCACGCCGCCGCCCGGGCCGCAAGGTTGCTTTTTGCGGTGGGATATGGTACCATCAAGAAAATGCAACGAAAGAGGGAACGTTTTATGATACAGGATATCGCGCCCCACCGGTTTGACCGTACCTACGTCATCGGAAAGCCCGACACCCACGACATTGCCCTGTGCGTGCGCAGGGGGAAGGTGCTGCTGCAAAGGGACGGCGACGGCTGGACGCTGCCCCGGTTCGGAACGGTCATCCCCACGGAGGACGCCCTCCATGTGTTCTCGCTGGACGGGGTGGACTGCTATCTGGCCCGCACACCGGACACCATGCCGGAGGGCGCGGAATATGTGGACGTGGGCGGCATCCGGGCGGTGCGGCCCATGGAGACGGCCTTTGCCGCCATCACCGCTGTGCAGCTCCATCGGTGGTACGGCGCGCGGCAGTACTGCGGCCGCTGCAGCCATAAGATGAAGCCCAGCGACATCGAGCGGGCCATGGTCTGCCCGGCCTGCGGCCAGATCGAGTACCCCAAGATCTGCCCCGCCGTCATCGTGGCCGTTACCCACGGGGACAAGCTGCTGCTGACCCGCTACGCCAACCGCCCCTTCCGTGGCTATGCTCTCATCGCCGGGTTCGTGGAGATCGGCGAGACGCTGGAGGATACCGTCCACCGGGAGGTGATGGAGGAGGTGGGCGTGAAGGTAAAGAACCTGCGGTACTATAAGAACCAGCCATGGGCCTTTACCGACACGCTGCTGACCGGCTTTTACTGCGAGCTGGACGGCGACCCAGACATCACCCTCGACCACAACGAGTTGTGCGAGGGCGTGTGGCTCTCCCGTGAGGAGATCCCCAGCCGGGAAAACGACATCAGCCTGACCGCCGAGATGATCGAACGGTTCAGAAGGGGCGAAGAATAGGAAACAAGCGCCGTCCCGACGGGACGGCGCTTTCTAAATGGTTGTTTATTTATAGAGTGCTGGTTTGACAACAAGCCTTATTTTGCCGGTGGATATGGTGTTATCTCATCCGTGCGCCCCAGCAAATAGTCTATGCTGGTATGATAAAAGTCAGCAAGCCGGATCAGCACATCGGTGGGTATATCCCGTTTCCCCATCTCATAATGGGAATAACATACCTGTGTGCATTGCAGGTATTTCGCCAGATCCTTTTGGTATAGGTCTCTGTCCTCCCTCATATCGCGAATACGTCTATACATCGTGTACCGCCCCCTCCACAGTTTTCTTACACGAAAGTATAGGCAAAACATTTTGTTATCTTGCAATGTAAAACAAAATGTTATATACTGGAGCTGAAACAACTTAACAGGGAGGAAAATCTATATGTGTACCAACGAAACCAACCTCAGCACCTCCAGTCTCTTCAAATATTTGTGGATGGTTTATGATATGGAATCTTCTGTCTATCAGCAGAAAGAACTGATCAAACAGCTTTTGTCGATCAAAACACCTATTCCGCCGCTCCCGCCCCGTGATAAGGGAAAAACTGTTTTCAAACAGAAAAAAATCTCTGCTAAGGTACTCAAGGTGGTTGTCTTAATTGCTTTGCTTGTCGCTGTTGCCCTCATTGTCCGTTCTCCTCAAGATTGGTTGAAGTCGATTGCCGCCGTTCTTTTTGTTTTCGGTTTGTTTGTGGTATTTTATTTGCTTTTTTCAATTTATGACTCGACTACAGGGAAAGCAGCGTTCAAAAAGGATGTTGCGCAATGGGAGATCGACGACGTGCGTCGAAGGGAGTACGCTACGGCTGTTGCCAGAAAAAAATATATCGAAAATGAGATCCAGCTTGCCGAAAATAAGCTAAGCGACAGCCAACAGCTTTTAGGGCAAATGTATTCTAAAAATGTTATTTATGTAAAATACCGGAATCTTCCTGCCATCAGCAGCTTTCTTGATTATTTCTCTTCTGGCCGCTGCTCAAGTCTGACAGGGCCTTATGGTGCTTACAATCTATACGAAAATGAAGCACGGATGGATGGCATCATTACCCGTCTGGATAACATCAGCATGCAGCTGATGCAGATACAGTATAATCAACAAAGACTGTATGAAGCCGTGAAAGCTTGCGGTGAAACCGTTAATCGTCTATATCACGCTGTCGAAAACAGCGCCGCCCACCTTGCCAGCATTGCGGTATCACAATCAAGAATAGAAGAGAACTCCGCCATGGCAAAGTATCGTCTGGAGCGGCTTGAAAAGGAATCCGCTTATCGCAATATGATGGAATACGGTGTAGACTATCTATAAAATCAACCTCTAACATAAGAAAAAGCGAGAGACCAAGGTCTCTCGCTTTTTCTAAACAGTCATTTACTTGCCGAAGTAGCGGTTCAGCAGGCCCTCGAAGGCCTTGCCGTGACGGGCCTCGTCGCGGGCCATCTCATGGACGGTGTCGTGGATGGCGTCCAGATTGTACTGCTTGGCCAGCTTGGCCAGCTCGAACTTGCCGGCGGTAGCGCCGTTCTCGGCGTCCACGCGCATCTGCAGGTTCTTCTTGGTGCTGTCGGTGATGACTTCGCCCAGCAGCTCAGCAAACTTGGCGGCGTGCTCGGCCTCTTCCAGACCGGCCTTCTCCCAGTACATGCCGATCTCGGGATAGCCCTCACGATGAGCCACACGAGCCATGGCCAGATACATACCGACCTCAGAGCACTCGCCCTCGAAGTTGGCGCGCAGACCGTCGATGATCTCCTTGCGGACCTCCTCGGATACGTTGTCGCCGAACACCTTGCCGACGCCTACCACATGCTCGGCCGCCCAGGACTTCTCCTCGGCCTGCAGGGTGAACTTCTCGCCGGAAACGTGGCACACCGGGCACTCAGCGGGGGGGACATCACCTTCATGAACATAACCGCAAACAGGACAGACCCACTTCTTCATTGTAAATTACCTCCATTGCCATAATTAAATATTTGTTTTGTTCTTATTTTGACGCCGTTTCGCCCTTGCGAAGCGGCCATTGTCAACTATTTTCCGTTTTTGCCAGACAAGTATTGCAGCGGCCATAGAAGGTGACGCTGTATCCATCCTCCCGGCCCACCTGCGCCAGATCCGGCGCGTTGACCGGAATGGGCGGCAGGTCGATGACCGCGCCGCAGGTGCGGCAGATAAAGTGTCCGTGAGGGGCGACGTTGCCGTCGTAGCGATCCTCGCCGTCCACGCAGCCGATGACCTGCACCGCGCCTTCACTGCGGAAGCGGGCCAGATTGCGGTACACCGTGGCCAGCGACAGGTCGGGGATCTGGGGCTTCAGCTGGGTGTATACCCATTCGGCCGAGGGATGGCATTTGGTGGAGCGCAGACATTGCAGGATGGCTTCCCGCTTGGGACTGTATCGTGTTTCCATGTGCGCTCCTCCTTTTTGTAATCGCTAACAATTATTGTTTGCATTAGTATGGTACCACACCCATTTTGATTTGTAAAGAGTTTTTTTGAAAAAAGTTGAAAAATTTTTTCGACGAACCGGGAGGGTGCGAAAAAAGGACGGTATGGCTTTGCCATACCGTCCTTTACTATATGTGTTTTTGCGGAAATTACTCAGCCTCGGCCAGAGCCTTGGCAGCGGCGATGGCCTTCTCCTGTGCCGCAGCGGGGCAATCCTCGTAGCGAACGAAGGTGAAGGTGAAGGTGCCGCGGGACTGGGTCATGGAACGCAGATCGATGGCGTAGCTCATCATCTCGGCCATGGGGACCTCGGCCTCCAGCACGGTCTCGCCGTCGCCGGTGGGGTTCATGCCCATGACACGGCCGCGGCGCTTGTTCAGGTCGCCCATAACGTCGCCCACATAGTTATCGGGCACGGTGACCTTCAGCTCGCCGATGGGCTCCATCAGCACGGGCTTGGCCTCGGGCAGAGCGGCCTTGAATGCCAGGTTGGCGGCCAGCTTGAACGCGATTTCGGAGGAGTCCACGGGGTGGTAGGAGCCATCCACCAGGGTGGCCTTCAGGAACACCACGGGATAGCCGGCCAGCACGCCGTGCAGGCAGCTCTCGCGCAGGCCCTTTTCCACGGCGGGGAAGTAGTTCTTAGGCACGGAGCCGCCGAACACGTTCTCCTCGAAGATCATATCCTCCTGCTCGCTCTGGGGCTCGAAGATGATATGGACATCACCGAACTGGCCGCTGCCGCCGGTCTGCTTCTTATAGCGGCCCTGCTTGCGGACGGTGCTGCGGATCTTCTCACGGTAAGCGACACGGGGGGTATCCAGCTCGGAATCCACGCCGAAGCGGGACTTCAGCTTGGCGCACAGCACGTCGATCTGGATATCGCCGGCGCCGGAGATGACGGTCTGGTGAGTCTCGGCGTTGTTGGTGACGGAGAAGGTGGGATCCTCTTCGTTCAGCTTGTTCAGGCCGGTGCCCAGCTTCTCGATCTCCTGCTTGGTCTTGGGAGCGATGGCGCGCTCGTAGCAGGCGGGGGCAAAGGCCAGAGGCGCGAACTTCACATAGGTCTTGGGCTCGCACAGGGTGTCGCCGGTCTTGACCTTGTCCATCTTGCCGATGGCGCCGATATCGCCGCAGCAGATCTCCTTGGTCTCCTCGCTCTTCTTGCCCTTCATGGTGTACAGACGGCCCAGCTTTTCGGTGTTGCCGGTGGTCATGTTGTACAGGGACATATCGCTGGTGACCTTGCCGCGGATGACCTTGATCATGGAGAACTTGCCGTACTGGTCGGAGATGGTCTTGAACACGAAGGCGGCGGTGGTGCCGTTGGGATCGTAAGCGACCTCGATGGCGTTGCCGTCATCGTCCTCGGCGGCCTCGGCGGGCATATCGGTGGCCACGGGAACCAGATCCACGATGGTCTGCATCAGCATGTCAACACCCATACCGGTGACGGCGGAGCCGCACAGCACGGGGCACACGGTACCTTCACGGACACCGATCTTCAGACCCTTGGCCATATCCTCGGCGGACAGCTCCATGGTCTCGAAGAACTTCTCCATCAGCTCCTCGTCGGCGCCGGCGGCGGCTTCCATCAGCTCGGCGCGCAGGGCCTCCACCTCGTCGGCCATGTCGGCAGGGATGGCGCACTCGCCCTTGGCGTCGTAAGCCTTGTTGTGCAGCAGGTCAACGATCACGGTGACGGCCTTGTTGGCGTCAGCCTTGGTGGCCACGATGGGGGCGATGGCAGTACCGAACTTGGCCTTGACGGCATCGATGCAGGAGGCGTAGTCGGCGTTGGCATCTTCCACACGGTTGATGAACATCATGCGGGGCTTCTTGCCCAGCATCTTCCAGGTACGCTCCATGCCCACGGACAGGCCATCCTTGGCGTTGCCCACGATCACGGCGCACTCGGCGGCGCGGATGGCGCACACAGCCTCGCCGGCGAAGTCGAAGTTGCCGGGGGCGTCCATGACGTTGATCTTCTTACCCTTATACATGACGGGAGCAAAGGCCAGAGAAATAGAGATCTGGCGCTTGATCTCCTCGGCGTCGTAGTCGCAGGTGGTGTTGCCGTCGGCGGTCTTGCCCAGACGGTCGATACCCTTGGTCATGTAGAGCATCTGCTCCACCAGAGAGGTCTTGCCGGAGCCGCCGTGGCCCAGCAGGGCAATATTGCGAATGTCGTTTGCAGTCATAATGGTTATGTTCTCCCTTCAATTTGATCCAGCGCACGGGCGCTGCCGCGCGCAATACGCTCAACATGACGATTATAGCTCAGTTTTTCAAGTCTGACAACCATTATTTTTGATATGTGTATGAAAAATCCTGCGGTATGCGGGATTTTTCGTCAACTTCCACAAGGGGCTTTTCTTTTTTCTGGTCAGGTCGACAATAGGCGAAAAGGAGCGGACCGACTGTCCGCTCCTTTTGGGATATTCTGTTGCGGCAGCCGCGCCAAGCTTACTTGCGGAAGCATGCCATGCAGGCCCGAAATACGGCCGTTTGGCAAAAGGTCCCGCGCCGTGGATCCTGCTGTATTTCCGCCGCAGCTATGCCCGAACGCCGGATCCTCTCGCCCAGCTCCTCACAAAGCATGGACTGGTATTGCGGCTCCTCTGAATAAGCATGGAAAACACACCGGCCCTGCTCTGCGGCCTGCGTCAGAAACAGCAACAGGTCGGGAATGTATTCTTCCCCTATGACCGGTACGCTGCTGTCGCATACAAGTTCCGCGTCCCAGCCTGTCTTTCCCGCGTGAAAGCCCTCCTCACCGACCTCATAAAGCGAACAGCTTTTCCCCTGATAAACAGTCTCTATGGCATGGGGATAGCATTCATACAGATGTGGTATGCCATCCGTTTCGTCCATCAGCAGATCAAAGTCATCCTTCGGCGCGCCGAAGCAAGCCGCTGTGATCCGGCTGCGCGCCGCGTAAACGTAAGCCTCGCCGTGCGTAGACGCACAGGGCATCAGCTCATTCAGCCCGTTTTCCTCCGATGCATGATATAGCATGGCCGCTTTCCTCGCTTCGTAAATGTCAGCCGTCAATACCGCTTGGCCAGACCGCTCAACAGCAGCGTGGGCAGCAGCCACAGCGCCAGAAAGCCCAGCATATACAGCGGCGAAAGCGTCCCGTAGCTGCCCACGGAGGTGAGGTAATACGTCAGCAGCAGGCCCACCACCGCGCCCAGATAGCACAGCCATGTGCCGGTGCGTACCGCGCTGCGCAGGCGGCGGGAACCGATGACCGTCTCCACCAGCGGCATCAGGCCCTCACGGTAGATGACGGCGTTGGGGGCCTCGCCCTGCTGCTCCATCACGTCGGACAGCGCCAGCCGGGCGGAGACATTGGGGTAGACCGGCTTGCAGTCGAAGCCGAACTTCCGCTTGAGCAGCCCCGGCGTCACGTTGCCGCTGCGGACGGCCAGCACGGGCCGCAGTCCGGCCCGGCGCAAAGCCCGCAGCGCCCAGTCCACATTGCGGGAGGGCTGGTACTTGATGACGAAGATAGCGCCCAGCACACCGTCGATGGCCAGAAAGACGCCGGTTTGCAGCTTCAAGTCATGGGGCAGGGGGATCTTCTGCTTGCGCATGAAATAGGCGCTGCCCATGGCCACCGTTTCGCCCCGGATGGTGCCGATGACGCCGCCCTCCTCACAGAAGCGCAGGTCGTCCACACGGGCAGAGAAGCCGCCCTCCACCGCCAGCTGCTGACGGAACAGGGGCGCAAGCTGACTGTGTGCCGCCTGTGCCATACCGTCGGCGTAGGAGAGCATTTTGATCCGCTCCTCGCCGTAGACCTTATAGCCGTTGAAGGCCACGGTGCCGGTGGGGAACAGGTCGTTTTCCGTGATCAGCAGCTGGCGGCTGCGGCTCAGCGCCGGAGTCCCGGCATAACCGGCCAGCGCACTGCCGCTGCGGGTCAGACGGTACTGGAGCCGCTGCAGGGGCAGCGCCGCCGTCAGTGACAGGGACAGGGGCAGGGCCACCGTCAGGTGGGCCGACCAGACCCACAGGAAACGCTCCATACTGTGGCCCGACAGGCACACCACCGCGGCAAGCACCGTGGCGGCGCTCAGCAGAATGGGCGTCAGGTACCATTGCCAACGGCGGGCGGGATCGGTCTTGTCCGTCATGCGATAGAAACCGGACAGCCGTCCCTTCTGCTTGCAAAGCCCCACATCCACGCTGGAGGCCACATAGGGCGGCTCGCCGCCGACATTCACCAGCTGGAAGGCATCGCGCCGTGTCTCGGCCTCCAGCAGCAGCGCCCACAGCTCCATCCAGATCAGGAGCGCGGCAGTGGCGGCAAAGGGCGCATGACCGTCCTGCGTGACGGCGGTGGCTACGATACCGTCAAAGTCCACGGCAAATGTCAGCAGCAGCGCGCCGAGGGCGCTGGTCACATGGCCGTTTTTCACTTCCCGGAAGGCGTATTTCCACACATCCATCGCCAGCATAGCCGACAGCAGCAGGATGCCGCAGGGCACGCGGGCGTGCAGCGTGACGCTTTCCGTCCATGCCGCAGGCATATAGCCCAGGCCCTCAAGGATCGCCAGCGCCAGCAGCACGGCCACCGGGAAGGTGAGCACGGTCAACGACCGGCTCAGATGCTTGGCCCGGCGCTTTTCCGCCCGGAACGCCTCGTCGCTGTCAGGCTCCGGTTCCGGCTCCGGCTCGGGACGTCGCCTGCGCTGCGGCTCCTCCCACAGCTGCTCGGTGTCCTGCGGAAGCCCCCGGCGGATATGGCGGTGCGCCAGCAATCCGTGGAGCCGTTCCCGCAGAGAGGGCGGCGGCTCAAGAATGCCGTCGTCATTCTCCGCCAGCACCGCGTCCACCGTGTCGTGCATGACGTTTTTCAGGGAGACCCGATCCGGCGGCAAATCATCTTCCTCCGTTTTCTCAGGCTCCGGTTTCGGTTTTGGCGGAGGCGGCGCGTTCTTGCTGCGGATCACCGGAAATTCCGTGGTGTCCTGCTTTTTCCGGGGCTTCCGCTTTTTATGCGTTCTCTCCGGCCGGGGCGGACGAATGGTGATCTCCTCCGGTTCCGGCTCGGGTTCGGATACCGGTTCCGGTGTCGGTTCGGGAGTTGGCTCCGGGATCGGCTCCGGATCGGGTACCGGCACGGGGACAGGCTCCGGCGCTTCCTCCGTTTGGGCAGGCTGACGCCCACCCTTGCCGTATTCAGCCAGGATGGACTCCAGTGTGATGTCCTCCTCAGAGAGGAAGGACGTATGCATTTGTTCTTCGTCTTGCCTGCGCATGGATGTCCTTTTCTTCAGCTCCGCTGGCGCACCGCCTCATACAGCAGGATAGCCGCAGCGGCGGAGGCGTTCAGGGAGGAGATATGCCCCTTCATGGGGATGCTTACCAGAAAGTCACAGTTTTCCGACACCAGCCGGGTCATGCCGTCGCCCTCAGAGCCGATGACGATGGCCGCCGGCCCCTTCAGGTCGGCGTTATAGAGAGTGGTGTTGCCGTCGGCGGCGGTACCGAACACCCACACGCCCTGCTTTTTCAGATCCTTCAGCAGGGACGGGATGTTGGCCACACGGGCCACCGGCATATAGCTGACGGCTCCGGCGGAAGTCTTGGCCACGATGGCGGTCAGTCCCGCGCTGCGGCGCTTGGGGATGATGACGCCGTGGGCGCCGGCGCACTCGGCGGTACGGAGGATGGCACCCAGATTGTGGGGGTCGGAGATCTCGTCGCAGACCACCAGAAGCGGCGCTTCGCCCTTGTCGGCGGCGGCTTGCAGGATGCTCTCCACCGTCACATACTCCCGGACGGCGGCCAGCGCGATGACGCCCTGATGGGCGTGGGTGCGGGACATGTTGTCCAGCTTGCGGCGGTCGGCCTCCACCACCACGATGCCCGCGTCCCGGGCCTTGGAGACGATGTGGCCCAGCGTCTTGTCGGTCTCGCCCTTGGCCAGATAGATCTTGTCGATGGCCGTCCCGGAACGGAGGGCCTCAATGACCGCGTTGCGGCCTTCGATAATGCCGTCAGCCTCCGCCTCCGGCATGGGGCGGCGCTTCTCGGCAGCAGCTTGTTCTTTCATCGGAAAATGATCCCTTTCCATGGTTTGATATACATACAAAAATGATTATACCATACATCTCAGTCAAGATAAAGGAGGATTCATAGAAATTTTACAGAAAATCCGACTATGTGCCGCTTGTGACCGGCACAAATTTATGATATACTGGCGTTTATACTTAGGAGTGATCCGCTCTTTATTTAAGGAGGGCTTTATGGCAGATAACAACCGCAACAACAAAAACAATAAGAACAGCAACCGGATGCGGGGCATCCTAACGCTGGTGATGTGGGCCGTGGTGCTGACGGTGGCGATGAACTACATCAGCGCCTACTCCGGCAACACCGCCAACAAGGCCACCAGCCACGAGATCAAGTACAGCCAGATGGTGGAGATGGTGGAAAAGGATCAGGTCAAGGAGATCCAGTTCAAGGATCAGGCCATCTACATCACCCCCGTGGAAGGCTATACCTATACGGAGGAGGTCAAGGAGGGCAGCAAGGAGCAGCCCAAGACCTACACCCAGTCCAAGGACAGCAAGCTGACGCTGTATACGGCGTATCTCTCCAACGATCAGCTGCTGCCGCTGCTGGAGGAGCACAATGTGGCCTACTCCGGCTATTATGAGGCCGAGATGAACCCGGTGCTGGTGTTCATGGTCAGCTACATCCTGCCGACCATCATCATGGTGGGTCTGCTCATGCTGGTGTTCCGCATGCTGGCCAAGAACGGGGGCGGCGGCTTCGGCGGCATCGGCAGCGTGGGCAAGGCCAACGCCAAGGTCTATATGGAGAAATCCACCGGCGTCACCTTCAAGGATGTGGCCGGTCAGGACGAGGCCAAGGAGTCGCTGGCGGAGATCATCGACTTCCTGCATAACCCCGGCAAGTATACCGCCATCGGCGCAAAGCTGCCCAAGGGCGCGCTGCTGGTGGGCTCTCCCGGTACCGGTAAGACCCTGTTGGCCAAGGCCGTGGCCGGTGAGGCGGGCGTGCCGTTCTTCTCCATCTCCGGCTCCGACTTCGTGGAGATGTTCGTGGGCGTGGGCGCCAGCCGTGTCCGCGACCTGTTCAAGGAGGCCGCCAAGGTGGCGCCCTGCATCATCTTTATCGATGAGATCGACACCATCGGCAAGTCCCGTGACGCCAGCAAGTTCGGCGGCAACGACGAGCGCGAGCAGACGTTGAACCAGCTGCTGGCGGAGCTGGACGGCTTTGACCCCAGCAAGGGCGTGATCGTGCTAGGCGCGACGAACCGGCCCGAGGTGCTGGACAAGGCGCTGCTGCGTCCCGGCCGCTTCGACCGGCGCATCACCGTGGACCGCCCCAATCTGGCGGGCCGTCTGGCTACGCTGCAGGTCCATACCCGCAACATCCATCTGGCGGAGGACGTGGATCTGGAGAAGATCGCACAGGCCACCGCAGGCTGCGTGGGCGCGGATCTTGCCAATCTGGTGAACGAGGCCGCCCTGCGGGCTGTCCGCAAGGGACGCAAGGCCGTGAACCAGAACGACCTGCTGGCCTCCTTCGAGTTGGTCATCGCCGGCAGCGAGAAGAAGGGCACCGTCATCACCGAGGAGGAAAAGCGCATCATCGCCTATCACGAGGTGGGCCACGCGCTGGTGGCGGCCAAGCAGAAGAACGCCCAGCCGGTCTCCAAGATCACCATTGTGCCCCATACGCAGGGTGCGCTGGGCTATACGCTGCATCTGCCGGAGGAGGAGAAGTTCCTCATGTCCAAGGACGACATTCTGGCGGAGATCCGCACGCTGCTGGCAGGCCGCTCCAGCGAGGAGATCGTGTGCAACACCATGACCTCCGGCGCTGCCAACGACATCGAGCGCGCTACGGAGATGGCCCGGAATCTGGTGGCCCGGTTCGGCATGTGCGACGAGTTCGACATGATGGCGCTGGGCAGCGTCCAGAGCCAGTATCTGGACGGCGGCTACTCCATGACCTGCGCGCAGGAGACCTATGCCGCCGTTGACCGCGAAACCATCAAGATCATCCGCCAGTGCCACAAGGAGGCCAAGGAACTGCTGATGGAGAACCGGGAGCTGCTGGACAAGATCGCCGCGTATCTGTTGAAGAAGGAGACCATCACCGGTCAGGAGATGATGGCCATTATCGAGGGCCGCGACCCCGAGACGGTGGACAACTACGGTGCTACCAAGGAAACGGAGCAAAAGCTGTTCCGTCCCAGCGTGCCGGAGACCATCGAGGCCCCCGCCAAGCATATCAACATCGTGTCCCAGCCCATCCCCATGCCGGACTTTGACGAAAAGCCCGCCGGAGAGGGTGACGACGAAAAGCCGGAGCCCCCGGAGGAAAAGCCCGCCGAGGACAAGCCGGAATAACATACTATAAAAAGGAAGCCCTGCGGCACAGCGTGCCGCAGGGCTTCCTTTTTCACTCTTTCAGGACAGTCGTTCCGCCACACCGGTCACGGCGGTGTCTTCCCGTTTTGTTTTGTGGTAGTTGTGCAGCACGATGCCCAGCAGGATCAGCGCCGCGCCGATGATGCCCTGCACGCCCATACGCTCCTGTAAAAAGATGGCGCTCAGTACCGCCGTGGACAGGGGATTGATGGCGCACAGCTGGGCGGCCCGGTCGGCGGTGGTGTACCGCTGGGCCACCGGCTGGAAGGTGAAGCCGAAGCAGGAGCACACCAGCGCCAGCGCCAGTATCACGCCCCATTCCGTGCCGTTCTGGGGCAGATGGGGCGTTCCCGCCAGCGGCGAGGCGATGGCGGCAAACAGGCCCAGAAATCCAATCTGGAACATGCCCAGCAGGATGGTGTCCCCCTTCTGGGAGAACTTTCCCGTCAGGATGATGCCGCCGGCGTACAGGCAGGCCTCCAACAGGCACAGAGCCTCGCCCAGACCGAACCCGGCGATACCGTCCTTCAACGTCAGGAAGCCTACGCCCGCCAGCGTCACCGCCGCGCACAGCAGCGTCCGGCGATCCGGGGCCTTCCGGTGCAGCACCGCCTCAAACAGCGGCACGATGACGATGGCCGTGTTTACCAGAAACGACACGGTGGAGGCGTGCGTTTTGGTCAGGGCGAAGGTCTCGCAGGTCATGACGGCGAAAAAGACCGCGCCCAGGATCATGCCGTGGAGCAGGTCGGTCTTTGTCACATGGCGCAGCTTCTTCCAGAAGATGACGCACAGCACCACGAAAGCCAGTCCGAACCGCACCGCCAGCAGGTTCAGCGGGCTCATGCTCTCCAGCCCCACCTTGGCGAACAGCAGCGACGTGCTTCTGGCGAAGATCACGGCGGCCAGCAGCCACTCGGCAGCTCTCTTGCTCATGGTAATTCCCTCCCGTTTATCCATTGATCTCCCCCGCGAAACGCGCCGCTGGGGCAAGGCGCGGGCCTTGCCCCTGACGGCTGGATGGGGGAGAGAAAAGCTTGTTACTTGGCAGTGGCTGCGGCCGCCTTCAGCTCCGTCCGCACAGGACGGTCGTTGGTCAGGCAGTTGACGGCCACCACGAATCCGGCGCCTGCCGCCATGGACAGCGCCAGCAGCGCCGTGCTGCTTCCCACGCAGCCGAAGTAGGCGAACAGCACCACCAGAGCCAGGCACACAAGGGCGACGGTCACGCAGACGTTGTTTCGTACATTCTTTTTCATGGTTTTGTCCTCCTTTTCAAATTTGGGGTTTGTTTTGTTGTTTTTTCGTTTCCTTTAGGTTGACTTCATCATAGCACGGCCTTATACTTGTGTAAAGCGATACTATATCACGTTTTTGTTGACGAAACTGCAATCAAAGGAGGGCGGCCATGGACACGGAGAAATGCGCGGCGCTGCTGTGTGCTCTTGAAGAGGGGACTCTGGCCCGGGCGGCGGAAAAGCTGGGCTATACGCCCTCCGGCATCAGCCGGATGGTGGCGGCGCTGGAGGAGGAGCTGGGCTTTCCGCTGCTGCACCGCAGCCGGGGCGGCGTCATCGCCACCGGCGAGTGTGAGGCACTGCTGCCCGCCATGCGGCAGATGGTGTATCAGGCGGAGAGCTGCCGCCAGACGGCGGCGACGCTGCGGGGCCTGGAGCAGGGCAGCATCACCGTAGGGGCCAATTACCACTTCTACTCCCGCCAGATGGCCCACCTGATGGCCCGCTTTCGGGAGAAGCACCCCGGCATCGTCTTTCAGACCATCGAGGGCACCAGCACCACACTGGTGGCCGCCCTGCGGGAGCACAGGGCCGACCTGTGCGTCATCAGCCGCCGGGATGGCTCTCACCAGTGGCTGCCCCTGCGGCGGGACCCCATGATGGTCATGCTGTCGCCCTCCCATCCGCTGGCAGCGGCGGAGGCCGTCCCCATCCATCTGCTGGAAACGGAGAGCTATATCGAGATCTTCCCGGGCCGGGAGACGGATAACTCCCGTATTCTGGCGGAAAATGACATCCATCCCGGCAACCGGTTTGCCGGGGTGGAGGACAACTTCTCCGCCATGGCCATGGTGGAGGCGGGGCTGGGCATCTCGCTGGTGAACGGCCTGATCGCCGGAACGCTGACCGGCGACGTGGTATTTCGTCCGCTGGACCCGCCCCAGTATGTGGAGATCGGCATCGCCACGCCGCCCTCGGAGACCATGTCCCCCGCTGCAAGACGGTTTTTGAGCTTCGTGAGGGAGAACATGGAGGGGTGAAAATACTGGCGAAACATCTGACGATTTTTCTGCCAAAAGGAAAGGCGGCCGACTGCGCGCGCCCTTCGGGCACACTTGCTGGCCGAGAAGAATTTTTCTGACGCGCATGTCGTCAGAAAAATGATTGAATTGATTCGCCGCCTGCGGGCGGCGAACTCTGCGAGGCAGTATTGTGTCTATTGTGCGGCGGGGTGAGGTCACCCCGCCCTACGGAAGTTTTATCACACCTCTTCGTAGGGCGGCATGACCACATGCCGCCGCACGATAGACCACACCAAAACGAGATATAGTTCCCTCCAAAACCAATATTTATAGGAATCCCATTTGACAGCGCACGGCAAGATTGCTATACTGCAATATCATAAAAAACACCATTCCACCGCCAAAACAGGCGGAAAGGAGGAACATATATGACCCATAAAGCCATTTTCCGCCAGCATTGGAGCGACGCCTTCCGGGACGCGGCGTTCCGGCAGCGGCTGCACGATCCGGACATGGCCGAGCACTGGGCAAAAGAGTGCTTCATCGAGGGCTTTCTGCCGGTGCGGCAGCGCATCTCCTGCCGTGCCGTGATCGAGACGGCGGCTGCCGCCATGGAGGATATTCCCGTGCCGGAGGACGGATGGAGCGGCTATGTGCTCAATAACGCCATTTCCCGGCTGTATCCCCAGCACCGCAGGGAGGCCACGGAGCAGCAGGAGGATTTTGCCCTGTGCGCCCTGCTGGCCCTGCAGCAGCTGCTGGCGGAGGAGCAGAGCCTGCCCTTCGACATGACCATGGATTTCGCCTTCTGCACCGAGGCGGAGGCGGCGGACAGCCCGTATTACCAGCGGTTTTTGCAGGTGTGGCGGCAGGACTTCGTGTATGAGCTGCTGCAGCTCAGCAGCGAGCTGACGCCCTTCAGCACCTTACAGCACATCGCCATGGTGCATCATGTGGCCATGACTGCCGGACGCGCCCTGCGCCGCAGCGGCGTGACGGTGGATCTGGGGCTGACCTCCGCGGCGGCGGCAGGCCACGACATCGGCAAATTCGGCTGCCTGCCCGGAGAGCGGGTGCCCTATCTCCACTATTACTATACCGACGAGTGGCTGACCCGCTCCGGCCTTCCCCAGGTGGGACAGGTGGCGGGCAACCACTCCACATGGGATCTGGAGCTGGCTAACCTGTCGGTGGAATCCATGCTGCTGATCTATGCCGACTTCCGCTCCAAGCAGCGGCGGGAGACGGACGGCCGGGAGACGGCGGCGCTGTACTCCCTGAAGGATGCCTTTGATGTGATCCTCAGTAAGCTGGACAACGTGGACGACGCCAAAAAGCGCCGGTATGAGTACGTTTACCGCAAGCTGCGGGACTTTGAGGACTATATGCGCTTTTGCGGCGTGGACGTGACGCTGCGGGGACACGACACGGCACCGGAGCAGCAGCCGGACGCGGCACTGATGACGCCGGAGCAGTACTACCGGGCCTTCTGTCTGATGGCGGTGGAGCACAACCTGAGCATGATGCGCCGCTTGAGCCACGAGGGGCTGTTCTCCGACCTGCTGGAAAAGGCCCGCAGCGAGAAGGACTGGGCCAAGGTGCGTACCTATCTGTGTATTCTGGAGGACTACTTCACCTATCTGTCCGCCAACCAGAAGATCCAGACGGTGTACTTCCTCTATGAGCTGCTGCTGCACCCGGAGGGCGATATCCGCCGTCAGGCGGCGGCGCTGATGGGTCAGGTGATGGCCAAATTCAGCCTGCGCTACAAGAAGGAACTGCCATCCTCCGCGCCGCAGGCCGCCGTGGAGCAGACCCAGTTCGCCCTGTGGGCGCAGTATCTGAACCTGCTGTTCTATCCCGACCATAAGCTGACGCCCCAGCAGACCAGCCACATCCGGTTCACCGCCAAGCTGGTGGTGTCCGCTACGCTGGAAAACTGCGCACCCCAGGAGGCGGAGCGGTTCCTTGCCGTGCTGTTGGCCCACTATCAGTCCGCCAAGGTGGAGGACGAGGGCGCGGCGCTGGCCCTGACGGATACGCTGAGCTATCTGCCGCTGAAGCTGCTGACCCAGGAACAGCTCCGGCAGGTGGCGGATTTCGCGCTGGCCCAGTGCCGCAGCGCCGATCCCTCCGTGCAAGCGGCGGCGCTGCAATTCTTCCTGCGGGCGCGGCAGACGCTGCCGGAGGAACCGCTTCTCAACGACCGGCTGGCGCGGCTTTGGGCCGCAAGCATCACCTTCCCGCTGCCCTCCCTGCGGTATCAGTACGCGCGGGTGCAGGGCATGGCGGCGGAGGACGCGGTAAAGGCCCTGAAACCGGAGGAGCTGTCGGACATCCTGCTGGACAACCTGAAAACCGCCACGCCGTGGATGATAAAGGTGGTCAACGTGGAGCTGCTGGCCCGGTATGCCGCCCACGGTGGCGGGAGCGCCATGCAGATCGCCGCCCATTTTGCCAACATCATCCGCGTCAGCGAAGCGGTGGTGGTGCGTGAGCGGGCGGGCCGCGCGTTGCTTGGCATCGCGCCCCGGCTCACCAGCGAGGAGCGCAACGAGGTGGCCGTGGAACTGGCCAAGGCGCTGGAGGCGGGCCACTATGAATTTTCCAAGTATATCCCCCAGTATCTGGGCTCCTTTATGCTGTGGCTGCCGCCGGCGGAGCTGGACGAGGTCATCGATTATCTGGCAGGACTCTTGAGCCACTCCGCCGACAGCGTGGTGGCCTCGGCACTGGACACGGTGGGCTTCGCGCTGGAGAACTACCGGCTGTACCCCCGGCGCTTTCCGGAGGAGGAAGGCGTATGGGATCGCCGCCGCTGCCGTCTGGCGGGTCTGCTGTTGAAGGGCATGGCCTCCTACCGGGAGGCGGTGCAGCAGGAGGCCATGTACGTCATGGGCGACACGCTGTTCTCCTCCATCCGCTTCCCCGACGAGCGGAAGGCGTGGCTGTTTACCCTGTGCGCCCACAAGCTGCTGTTCCTGATCCGGGAGAATCAGGGCGGCGGATTGAACGACCTGTACTGCTCGGCGGCACTGTACCGCATCTATCAGTTTATCGTCCGGTACGAGACCGACAACGGCCCCTTCCGGTTCACCCGGCGGCAGAAGGTAGCCTTCTTCCCCGGCACCTTCGACCCCTTCACCCTGTCCCACAAGGCACTGGCCTGCACCATCCGGGATATGGGCTATGAGGTGTTTCTGGCGGTGGACGAATTTTCGTGGTCGAAAAAGACCCAGCCTAGCCTGATCCGTCGGAGGATCGCCTCCATGTCGGTGGCGGACGAGTTCCACGTCCACCTGTTCCCCTATAACATCCCCGTCAACATCGCCAATCCCGGCGATCTGCGGCGGCTGAAGGACATGTTCGCCGGACGGGAGCTGTATCTTATCGTGGGCTCCGACGTGATCCACGGGGCGTCCTCCTACAAGGCGGCCCCCAGCCCCGATTCCGTCCACAGCATGAACCACATCGTGTTCCGCCGGGTCTCCGCCCTCCACGGAGAGGAGAAGGATATGGATGCCGACGTGGGCATGATCTCCGGCAAGGTGGTGCAGCTGCAATTGCCCTCCCAGCTGGAGGACATCAGCTCCACCCGTATCCGGGAAAACATCGACATGAACCGGGATATCTCCCACCTGATCGATCCGGTGGTGCAGGAGTATATCTACCAGCGGGGCCTCTATCTGCGGGAGCCCCAGTACAAGCCGCTGCTGTCCCCCGGCACGCTGCGCTTTGACGAGGCAGAGCCGGAGGAGCCGCTGCTGACGGAACTGCGGACGCTTGGTATGCCGTCTGCCGCCGCCGAGGGCATCCGCCGCCGGGGCGAGCGGATCATGACGCTGCGCAGCGGTGAAACGCTGCTGTGCGCCGCCTCCTTCAGCCAGCGCCGTACCCGTGAGCTGCTGTCCCTGCTGGGTGACCCGGCACGGGTCAACGACGTGCGGGGCGTGGCCTCCGGTAAGCTCCTGTGCCTGACGGGCCTGTACGGCGGCGACGCGGAGTCCCTGCAGCTGCTGCTGACGCAGCTGTTCGCTCAGGCCATGGAGCAGGACTGCTTGTGGGCGCTGTTCGCGGCGCTGGACGCGCCAGCGGATCCGGCGGCGGATGATCTGCTGCGGCAGCAGGGCCTGCGGCCGGTGCGGCCCGGCGACGCTTCGCTGCTGCTGGCGGACATGAGCGCCCCGGTGGTGTTCCTGCAGAATGTGGAGACCGCCATCAAGCCGCCCTTCAGCGGAGACGGCGCGGTGCTGTCCGCCATCCATCAGGCCCGTCGGCGGTTCAAGCTGGGGCTGGTGGATCTGTACCCCGGACGGCTGATCTTCACCATCTCCTCCCAGCTGGTGCTGCACCGGCTGGTGGAAAAGATCACCGCCCTGAATGGCGTGCCCATGATCCCCACAAAGCCCCGCGTGCTGGGCCCCTATATGTGCGTGCCCTTCGGCAAGCTGCTGCGGCGGGCCGCCATTCCCAACACCGTCACCAAGACCATCCACACCGACAAGGTATTTGCCGCCGACCGGCGCACTCAGCATATCGCGGCCTTCCCCGGCTACGCGCCGCTGGCGGATCAGATGCGGGTGGTGCACTCCTTCCGCCGTCCGGTGATCCTGGTGGATGACCAGCTCCACACCGGTCGCCGCATCGGCGTGCTGGATCCGCTGGCCCGGGAGCAGCAGGTGGAGATCAAGGAGGTGCTGGTGGGCATCCTGTCCGGTCAGGGCCGGGATCTGGCCCAGCAGCTGGGCCGGGATGTGGACTATGTGTATTTTGTGCCCAATCTGCGGGCATGGTATGTGGAGTCCACCCTGTATCCCTTTATCGGCGGCGACACGGTGGAGCACCCCGACATGGAGCGCTCCGGCTTACAGCCGTCGGTGAACCTGATACTGCCCTACGTCTATCCGGAGCACCTGCGCCAGTGCGGCGCGGGCGCGGCCTACACCTTCTCCCGCACCTGCATCGAGAATACCCTGTATATCATCGAGGCACTGGAGACCGCCTACCGCCGGGTCTATGCCCGCAGTCTGACGCTGCGGCGGCTCAGCGAGGCGGTGGTTCTGCCCCTGTGCCCCGACAAGGGACGGATGCAGTACAGCCTTGACGGCGCGGTGTCCGATTATCTCCGCGACGATCTGGAGACGCTGCGGCGGCTGGAAAACCTGTTCCGGTAAAAGGAGGAACCATCATGTATCAATACGAGGAAAACGGACAATATTTCGTGTCCTGTGAGCCGCTGCCCCTGACGGCGGCGGAGACCGCCAAAGGCCAACCCATCTTCCTGTACCGCCGCGCCCCGGAGGGCGGCCGCGCCGCCTTCTCCGCCACGGCCCTTTCCCCGCTGACGGCGGCGAAGGAGGACGTATCGTGGCTGGACAGCCGCCGCATCGCCGTGACGCAGGCGCCGCCCATCGAGGCGGCGGAATGGCTGACCGGCGGCCTGCGGGCGGTGAACTTCGAGCATCCCCGCTGGCGGGAGATGGCGGCGTGGCAGCCCAAAGCGGGCAAAAAGCGCGTCCACATTCTGGCCATCGGCGATGTGGGCAGCACCATCGCCATGGGGCTGAAGCTGCTGGGCGGCGGCACGGTGTCCGCCATCGGCATCTGCGACATCAACGAAGCCGCAACCAAGCGCTGGGAGTTTGAGCTGAATCAGGTGACGCCGCCGTGGCAGTATGACGCCATGCCCCCTGTGGAGATCGTGCCGCAGGAGACGCTTTTCGACTGCGACGCCTTCCTGTTCGTGGCGTCCAAGGGCATCCCCGCCGTGGGCAGCGGCGTGAAGGACGTGCGGATGGCCCAGTTCGAGACCAACCGGGGACTGGTGGAGCTCTACGCCCGCAAGGCGCGGGAGGCGCAGTTCCGCGGTCTCTTCTGCGTGATCTCCGATCCGGTTGACCCCCTGTCCCGCGCGGCGCTGCTGGCGTCCAACCGGGACGAAAACGGCATATATGACGGCATGGGCCTGCTGCCCCAGCAGGTGCAGGGCTACGGCCTTGGCGTGATGAACGCCCGCGCCGCCTACTACGCCAGACAGGACGAGCGCTTCGCCTCCTTTCTGGCGGAGGGCCGGGCCTTCGGCCCCCACGGCAGCGGGCTGGTGATCGCCAACTCCATCGAGCACTATGACGACGCCCTGTCCCGCCAGCTGACGGAGCTGGCCCTGACCGCCAACCTGAAAATGCGGGAGCTGGGCTTCAAGCCCTATGTGGCGCCGGCACTGTCCTCGGCGGCCATCAGCGTACTGCTGACGCTGCGGGGCGAATGGCACTACGGCAGCGTGTGTCTGGGCGATATCTTCATGGGCGTGAAGAACCGCTACACCCCCACGGGGCTGGAAACGGAGGACATTCCCCTGCCGGATGCGCTGTTCAACCGGCTGGAGGAGACGCAGGACATCCTCCGTACCATCATTTGAAAAGGAGGTTGGCATCATGGAGCCTTTGCTGGTGATCTGTCCACAGGTGGAGGAGAATCCCCGCCTTGCGGCGGTGCTGTCCCATGCGCTGGAGGGCCGCCCCCATGTGAAGGTGCAGCGCCCCGATGAACTGCATCCGGTGACGGGGCAGCGGGTGCTGTTCGCCATTTCGCTGCTGCACGGCGGTGTGAATCTGGGCTGGTACGCCATGCTGTCCGCCATCCGGCAGAACGGCCATTTTTTCGACGGCTGCCGCGGCGCGGTGCTGGTGGACGGCGACGGTGAGCTTTACACCAAGTCCGCCGCCCGGGAGATCGTGTTTGCCGCCAATCAGGCGGGCTGCGCCTTCATGGGCGCGCCGCTGGTGGAGGCCACCGGCTCGCTGGAGAATTTTCACATCCGGGCCATGCTGAGGCATACGGACTATCTCAGCGCCTACACCGCCTGCGCCCGCGAGCTGGTGGACCGGCTGCTGGCAGATACCGCGCCGGTGAGGGAGCACCCCAATCTGATGGTGCTGCACGCCTCCAACCGCAAGACCTCCAACACCATCGCCCTGTGGGAGCGGATGGCGCCCCGGCTTCAGGGCCGGGTGGACGCTCAGGTGGTGAGCCTGCGGAACGGCACGGTGGCTGACTGCAACGGCTGTGAGTTCCGCGCCTGCCTCCACTTCGGTGAGGAGGGACGGTGCTTCTACGGCGGCGTCATCGTGGACGAGGTGTACCCCGCCATCGGCCACGCCGACGGCGTGCTGTGGCTGTGCCCCAACTACAACGACGCGCTGGCCGCCAACCTGACGGCCTGCATCAACCGGCTGACGGCCCTGTTCCGCACCACGCCCTTCTACGACAAGGAGCTGTACGCCATCATCGTGTCCGGTTACTCCGGCGGCGACATCGTGGCCCAGCAGCTGATCTCGGCCCTGTGCATGAACAAGGCCTTCCGCCTGCCGCCCCGGTTCTGCATGCTGGAGACAGCCAACGACGCCGGCGCGGCGGTAAGGCTGCCCGGCATCGACGAAAGGCTGACAGCCTTTGCCGACCATATGTTCCGCTGACGCACATTTTTCATTCCGCTATACGTTTTTGCATAGCAAAAAGCCCTCCGGCCAGCTGGCCGGAGGGCTTTTCCGTTGGGGGGGTTACTTCTTCTTTTTGTTCATCACGATCAGTACCACCACGATGGCAATGACCGCCACAGCAGCCAGCGCGATCATCAGCGGCATATTGCTGGTATCGCCGGTCGCCGCAGGCGTAATGGCGCAGACGGGAACCATCAGCGCCGCACACAGGGCAGCGCCCAGTACCGCAGAAACAAAATGCTTCATGGAAACTTCTCCTCTTTCCCGATAATAATTTGTTTACAGGTAATTCAGCGGGTTCACGAAGGTCCCGTTGATCTGGATACGGAAGTCGCAGTGGTTGCCGCTGGACACACCGGTGGAGCCCATACGGGCGATCTGCTGACCCTTATAGACATGGTCGCCTACCGACACCAGCAGAGAGCTGTTGTGGCCGTAGTAGGTCACATAGCCGTTGCCGTGGTCGATCTTCACCAGATAGCCGTAGCCGCCGGACCAGCCGGAATAGATGACCGTACCGCCATCGGAGGCATAGATGGGCGTACCGTAGCTGTTGGCGATGTCGATGGCCTCGTGATAGGTGCTGGCGCCGCGGATGCCGGTATTGCGGCGGCCGAAATAAGAGGTGATGGTACCGTTGCAGGGCCAGCGGAAGCTGCCGGTGGGGAACCATGTGGGACGGGGGATGGTGCCCCGTGCCTGTGTCTCGGTGACCGGCTCGCTGAGGGTGACGGAGGCCACCACCTGACGGTCGGTCTCCTCGCCGTTGATATAGGTGACATTGGCGGTTACGTCGGCCTTGCCGTACACGCCGGCGGACAGCACTTTATAGTCGCCCTGATACATGGAATCGTCGTCCTGATACTCGATCTGATAGGGCACGTCCTGCACGTAATTCTGCCGTTCTACGTTCACAACGGTCAGATAGGGCACAGCGTTGGAGATGGTCAGCACGTCGCCCACACGCAGCAGCTTGGGATCGTAACCGGGGTTGGCGGCCAGCAGATCCTTCACCGACATGCCGTACAGGTCGGCAATGTAATAGTAGCTGTCACCGGCCTTCACGGTATAGGTGACCTCGCCCTCCTTGGTGGCGTTGAGGATCTCGGCGATATTGCCCAGATTCATCACAAGGGACGCATCCACATACTCCTGACGGATCTCCACATCCTCCACGAAATAGGAGTCCACGGTGTTGGCGGTGGCGTACCCCTTCTTCAGCTGATCCAGCATTTCGTCCAGTGCGTCGGGGAAGGTGGTGGCCGCCACCGGCTCACCCTCGATATACAGCATATAGGCGTATTCCACCATGCCCAGCTCATCGGTCAAGGTGTCGGCAAACTCCTCCTTGCTCTCCACCGACTGGCGGGAGACCACGCCCACGGAGGTATCCAGCTTGGCGGTGTCCACGGTGTAATCCGCGTCGCCCAGCGTTTCGCGGGTGATGTCCTGCAGGTCGTCGACCACGGCGCTGACGGTATGGATGCCGGACACGGTGCCCAGCTCCTTGCCGTCATACACAGCGGTGGTGCCGATGGTATACAGGGACAGCAGGGCGCATACCGCCACCACCACCAGCGCGCCGCTGAGGAAGGCCACGGGATGCAGCTTGATCTTGTCCAGCTGCTTCTGGAAGGTATGGGCTGCGTCGATGCGCTTGCGCCGCCGCAGGGTAAAGCGCTCATGGATGGCGGAGGTCATACGGGGGATGCTGCCCGCCACATAGAGGCAGAACTGGGCGATGCCGTAATCCGATTCCGGGAATTTGCGGTGGCGGCTGGCGTTCTTCTGGTGTCGCACGTCGCGGCGCAGCGAGGTCATGAAGCTGCGGCAGCGCAGGCGCAGTCTGTCGATCCAGCCGGAGATGTCCGCCCGCTGGCGGTGGCCGTTCTCCTCCACCAGATAGAAGTGCCATTCTTTTAGATTGTCGACCCACAGGTTCCACAGGGACGACAGCGACATGCGCTGGGGATCGTCCTTCGGGGGCGTGGGTGTCGTTTGCGTCTGTTTCATGGGATACTCACCTGATTGTTCAAAATTCATCCGAAAGCTATCATACGCCCTTTCCCGCCGGGGGTCAAGTAAACATTATGTAAACGATAGCTTCCAAAAGTGCGGATCCCCGGTCAATACCGGGTGTCCAGCTGACGGATCAGCGCGGTGATGGTGCCTTTTCTGGCATCCGGCAGGATGTGGATGTTGGGCACCTGACGGACGGACTCGATAGCGTTCTCCGGCGCGAAGGGAATGGCGGAGGCCATCAGCATGCCGATATCGTTGGCGTGGTCGCCCACGCAGTAAAGGTCCTGAGGCCGGATATGCAGCATCTGCGCCAGATGGCGCACCATGTCGCCCTTGCAGCCGCCCTTGGCGGTCAGCTCCAGCAGAAAGGCACTGCTGGGAACGATCTCATACTGAGAAGCCCACGGCTGGTCGCAGATATAGCGGCGCAGCGCCTCCAGATGCTCCGGCACGATCTCGAACAGCGCCTTGCTGATGGGCGAGGGCGCCTGATCGATGCTGTCCAGCATGGTGGTGGCCTCATGGGTCAGGTGCAGGTGCGCCAGCGTCAGCTCGTTGGCGTGAAGGGCGAAGATGGCGTTGTCGTCGTGGTACAGCTCCACCGCCGCCTCCGGCCACGCGTCCAGCACCTGCATGATATGGGGCCGTACCGTGTCCGGCAGGAACGCCGTATAGAGATATTCGTTCTTCTGGAAATCATAGATGGCCGCGCCGTTGAACAGGATGGTGGGCCCGTTCATGGGCAGACCCTGCCGCACGCTCTCGAAGGAGGGCAGGGCGCGGCCTGTGGCAATGGAGAAGGTGCCGCCCTCGGCCATGAAGTACTCGATGGCCTCACGGTTCTCCGGCAAAAGCGCCGGCATGGGCTCCAGCCCCTTCAGGGCGTTCTCCGTGAAAACCAGTGTGTTGTCAAAATCGCTGGCGATCAATACGCCGTTAAACTTTCCCATGGTCCTTATGCCTCACTGGTCGGGGGTGTTCCGCCGCCGCTTCTGCTTCTGCGGCGTCCGCTGCGGCTCCTGCGGCGGCGCTGGCCGCCCTCACCCTCCTGACGGGCAGGGGCGTCGGCAGCGGGCGGCGCGGGCTTGTTTGCGGGCTCGGTCTGTCTGGCTGCGGCATCACCGCCGCGGCCGCGTCCGCCCCGGCTTCTGCGGCGGCGCTGGCCGCCCTCGCCCTCGCGGCGGGGCTCCTTGCTCTCGCTCTGCTCCGGCTTGTCCGCCTTGGCGGGCTTGGCAGGGCGCTTTTCCTGCTTCGGGGTATCCTGCGCCGTCTCGGCGGCGGGCGCGGCGTTTTCGCCGCCCTTTCCACGGCGGCGTCCGCCGCGGCTGCGGCGGCGGGAGGAACGGGCGGGCGCTTCCTCCTCCGGCACGGCGGCAACCTCGGTGCTGCCGAAGTCGGAGAACAGGGTGGGGATCAGCATTTCCTCGGCGGCCACCGGCTCCACATAGCGCTCCGGGCGCTCCTTGGGCACGGCGATGCCGTCGCGGCTGCCCTTGCCGTTGCGCAGCACGCAGACCTCGCAGTTATGGTAGCAGCGGGGCGCGTCGGGCCGCTCGTCCAGCCGGACGTTGACCGTCTCCTTCAGCACGTTGATGTCGCTGACGTTGCCGGGGCCGTCCGGCGTCAGCACGAAGGAATCGTTCTTCGGCATGCGCTTAATGGCGTCCTCGTAGGCGTCCTGCTCGTATTTCAGGCAGCACATCAGCCGCCCGCAGGTGCCGGAGATCTTGGTGGGGTTCAGGCTCAGGCTCTGGGTCTTGGCCATCTTGATGGACACGGGGACGAACTCGTCCATATAGGACGCGCAGCAGAAGGGCCGACCGCAGATGCCAAGGCCTCCCAGCATTTTCGCCTCGTCCCGGACGCCGATCTGCCGCAGTTCGATGCGGGAGCGGAACACGCCGGCCAGATCCTTCACCAGCTCGCGGAAGTCCACACGGCCGTCGGCGGTGAAGAAGAACAGGATCTTGCTGCCGTCAAAGCTGCATTCCACCCGCACCAGCTTCATGTCCAGCCCGTGCTGGGCGATCTTCTTCTGGCAGATGTCAAAGGCGTCCTTCTCCCGGCTGCGGTTATAGGCCGCCGTATGGCGGTCGTTGTCGGTGGCGATGCGCAGCACAGGACGCAGGGGCTTCACCACCGCGTCGTCGGCCACCTCATGGTTGCCCTCCACGCACTGGGCGAATTCCGGCCCCTGAGCGGTCTCCACCACCACGTCGTCGCCGGTGGACACCGTCAGCGCGCCGGGGTCAAAATAGTAGGTTTTGCTGCCGCTGCGGAAGCGGACAGAGATCACAGTCGTCATATCAGGTATACCTTCCTTTCTGAAGGGAAAATCAGTGGGAGACCACGTCGGCCAGCTCCGCGCCCAGCGCGCCCAGCACATGGCCCACGCCCACATTGTATTGACATTCATCACAGTACCGGCGGAAAAGGTCCGTCAGGGCCTGCAGCTTCCGCCGCGAAAAGGCGCGGCACAGCAGCTGCGCCGTCTCGCCGCAGGGCTTTCCGTAGACCGCCAGCAGCGCGGCGGCGGCGGTCTGCCATGCGCCCTCCATCATAGCCAGCAGCTGCTCCCGCTTCATCCGCCGGTTCTCCAGTCCGGTGAGATACACGGTCAGCGCAGGCACATCCCTCTTTGCCAGCGCACGGCACAGCGCCGCGGCGTTCTCGTCTTCCTGTCCGGCGTCCTCCGGCATGTCCAGCCGCAGCGCCACACAGCGGGAGCGGATGGTGGGCAGCAGCGAGTGGATGGCGTCGGCGCAGAACACGAAGGCCGCGTAGGCCGGGCCTTCCTCCACGATCTTCAGCAGCACGTTCTGATCCCGCTCGTTCAGCTGGGCGCAGTCGGTAAAGAGATAGACCTTCCGCTCGCCCTCGTTGGGCCGAATGTATACGTCCTGCCGCAGCGCCCGGATGGTGTCCACCGCCAGCTCCTTCCGGTCGGTGTCCCGCACCTCCGTCACGTCGGGGTGGATGCCCTCCATCACCTTGCGGCAGCTGTTGCACCGCAGACAGGGCCGCCCGCTCTCAGCACGGCACAGGTGGGCCGCCGCGATATACCGGGCCGCCGTCAGCCGGTCGCCCTCTCCCGTCAGGATCAGCGCATGACTCAGCTGGCCCCGTCCGGCAGCGGCGCGGACGGCTTTCGCCCATGTGGAATTTTCGTTTACCGCCTGCGCCATTTACCCCTCCGTGACTGGCAAAATACACCATCCTGATCACAAATTCATAATAGTATACCACAAAAATGGCCGGTATCGCAAGTCCTGACGATGGATTCCCGAAAAAAGTTTGCAGCAATATCGATATTTCTACGAAAAACAGGAAAATAAAAGGAAAATATGCTTGCTTTTATGGGGAAAGCTGGTTATAATAAAGCGGTTGATGGGGTACATTTAACAAAAATAAAAGAAAAGTCCCCAAAATGATAAGAAATTCCGGAAAATGAAGATATTTTTTTGTGATATGGAGGATATGTAAATGAGCAAAAAGTATTGCTACCTGTTCACTGAGGGCAACGCTAAGATGCGTGAGCTGCTGGGCGGCAAGGGCGCCAACCTGGCCGAGATGACCAACATCGGTCTGCCGGTTCCCCAGGGCTTTACCATCACCACTGAGGCCTGCACCCAGTACTATGAGGACGGCCGTCAGATCAACGACGAGATCATGGCCGAGATCATGGAATATATTGAGAAGATGGAGAAGATCACCGGCAAGAAGTTCGGCGATCACGAGAATCCCCTGCTGGTCTCCGTCCGTTCCGGCGCCCGCGCTTCCATGCCCGGCATGATGGACACCATCCTGAATCTAGGTCTGAACGAGGACGTGGTGGACGTCATCGCCGCCAAGTCCAACAACCCCCGCTGGGCTTGGGACTGCTATCGCCGCTTTATCCAGATGTACTCCGACGTCGTTATGGAGGTGGGCAAGAAGTACTTCGAGCAGCTCATCGACGCCATGAAGGAGAAGAAGGGCGTGACCCAGGACGTGGAGCTGGACGCTGCCGACCTGAAGGAGCTGGCCATGCAGTTCAAGGCCGAGTACAAGGCCAAGATCGGCGAGGACTTCCCCTCCGACCCCAAGGAGCAGCTGATCGGCGCTATCAAGGCCGTGTTCCGTTCCTGGGACAACCCCCGCGCCAACGTGTACCGCCGCGACAATGATATCCCCTACTCTTGGGGTACTGCCGTCAACGTCCAGTCCATGGCCTTCGGCAACATGGGCGACGACT
>CAVHYW010000006.1:0-70638 GCA_963640475.1 bacterium
GCTATGAGCCCAAGGAGGTCATGATCACCAACGCCGCCTACAAGCGCGGCTTCGGTGAGATGGATCTGGACAAGATCGAGGTCATCGGCGAGAAGGTGGAGAACGTCGCCAGCCGCTTCAAGCGCTCCTGCGAGGTGGAGATCGAGGGTATCCCCCAGAGCTTTAACCTGATCTTCAGCAAGGACGCCTGCACCGGCTGCCACAACACCGTCATCAGCGCCCTGATGGACATGAAGGCCCAGGATCTGTTCCCCTATCTGGAGAACATGAACGTCTGCGTCGGTCCCTGCACCGAGGAGATGCTGCCTGCCGACGCCAATGCCGACAACACCGTCTGCATCGGTATCTGCTGCAAGAAGCTGGCGGACGCCAAGGGCTTCCGCTGGGTCGTTGGCTGCCCTCCCGGAAATGCCGACGTGGTCAAGGGCATTCTGGGCGACCGTCTGGAGTACGGCGTGCGCTACAACTAAACTGCATCTTTCGGGCGGAGGCAACTCCGCCCGAAAGTCCTATCTGTCCTACGGGAGGTATTTCGATGAAAACTTTGTATCTGAACTGTGGCATGGGCGCGGCGGGCGATATGCTGACGGCGGCGCTGCTGGAGCTGATGCCGGATAAGGACGCGGCGATAGCGGAGCTGAACGCCATCGGCATCCCCAATGTGGTCTACGGTTACGAGACGGTGGCCCGCTGCGGCATCCGCGGCACCCATATGTCGGTGAAGGTGAACGGCGTGGAGGAGTCCGAGGCCATGCATGACCACCGCCATGACCACTGCCACGAGCATGAGCATCACCACGATCACGACCATGGAGAGCACCATCATCACACCGGAATGCACGGTATTGAGCACATCGTGCGGGATCATCTGAACCTGCCGGAAGAGGTGAAGGACGACGTGCTGGCGGTTTACGGCATGATCGCGGAGGCGGAGAGCCACGCCCACGGCGTGCCCGTCACGGAGATCCACTTCCACGAGGTGGGTACCATGGATGCGCTGGCGGATGTCTCGGCGGTGAGCCTGCTGCTCCACAAGCTGGCGCCGCAGCAGATCATTGCCTCTCCGGTCTGCGTAGGCGGCGGACAGGTGCGCTGCGCCCACGGCATCCTGCCGGTGCCCACCCCCGCCACGGCGTACCTGCTGCAGGGCATCCCGTTTTACAGCGGCACCATCAAAACGGAGCTGTGTACCCCCACCGGCGCGGCGCTTTTGAAGCATTTCGTGTCCCGGTTCGGCGACATGCCCGTTATCACGGCGCGGGCCATCGGCTACGGCATGGGTACAAAGGAGTTCGACGCCGCCAACTGCATTCAAGCCTTCTGGGGCGATACGGCGGAATAGGGATATACAAGATAAAAGGAATGACACGATTCAAGCGTGTCATTCCTTTTATCTTATATGAGAGACTTATCGAACATTGTGCGGATAGCTTTTCATTAACGGCTATTGACATCTGCCGGTAATGTGGTTATAATTAAAATGCTTGATGCAGAACGTACATTTCAAAACGAATGTTTTTGTATAATGGGGGTGTTCATATGCCGCCAAAGCCGAAATTCACAAAAGAGGAGATCGTGCAGTCCGCGCTGGGGATCGTCTCCCAAAAGGGTGTGGAGGCGCTGACCGCAAAAGAACTGGGCGACGCGCTTGGCAGCTCTGCCCGGCCCATCTTCACGGTATTCAACAGCATGAAAGAGGTGCAGGACGAAGTGCGTGCCGCCGCCATGCGCCGGTTTGAGAGCTATGCGGAGCAGAAGCTGCCCGATATGCCGCTGTTCAAGCAGGTGGGCATGCAGATGGTTCTGTTCGGCGTAAGAGAGCCGAAGCTGTATCAGCTTCTCTTCATGCAGGAAAACCGGAACGCCGTCAGCTTTGACGACGTGTTCGGAGAGCTTGGCCCTACGGCGGAGACCTGTATCCGGTCGATCCAAGAAGAGCACCATATGACCGAGGCGGAAGCAAAGCTGCTTTTTGAAAACGTATGGATCTATACGTTCGGGATCGGCGCTTTGTGTGCGACCCGAATGTGCCAGTTTTCGGAAAGAAGGCTCGGTGAAATGCTGTCCACCGAATTTCAGGCTATGCTGCTGTTCGTGAAAACCAATGCAGAGGTAAAGTCATGATAAAAATATATGTAAGGAGGAAATGAAGCACTATGGAAGATTTTAAGTTCTCAACACTGGAGTACAAACGCCCCGATCTGGAGACACGCCGCGCAAAACTGGTTGAATGGAAAGCCGCGGTCGAGCACGCGGAGAGTTACGAGACGCTGCGCCAACTGCTCTTTGAGATCGACCGCGAGAGTGGCGAGCTGTTCACGCAGTATTCCGTCGCGCACATCCGCCACACGTTGGACACGCGGGACGAATTTTACGAGACGGAGATCCATTATCTGCAGGACACGCTG
This sequence comes from bacterium, assembly GCA_963640475.1. Lineage (GTDB taxonomy): Bacteria > Bacillota > Clostridia > Oscillospirales > Oscillospiraceae > Vescimonas. Next base: position 2,409 of record CAVHYW010000006.1, read on the forward strand.
CCTACCCTCGGCAGCGCGGAGGTAGCGCTCAATGAGACCATTGCGGCCAGTCCCTTCCGCCCGGACATCGAGCAGGAATTTGGAAAGCAGTTTTTCGTGCGCATGGATCTGCAGAAGAAGCTGTTCTGCGAGGCTAACGTTCCGCTGCGCCAGCAGGAGAGCCGCCTGACCAACGAGTATCAGAAGATCATGGCCACGGCAGAGATCCCGTTCGACGGCAAGACCCTGAATCTCTACGGCGTGCAGAAGTATTTCGAGCATCCCGACCGTGCGGTGCGTGCCGCCGCCGTCAAGGCGTATGCAAAGTTCTACGAGGATAACGAGCCGCGTCTGGAGGAGATCTGGAGCGAGCTGATCCGCGTCCGTAACCAGATGGGCAAGAACCTCGGCTATGAGAACTATATCCCCGTCGGATATCTGGAGCAGGGCCGCACGGACTACGGTGAAAAGGAGGTCGCAGCCTTCCGTGAGCAGGTGCGCACCGTTCTTGTGCCGCTGTGCCAGAAGCTCTACGACGCGCAGGCCAAGCGCCTTGGCATCGATCATGTCATGTGGCACGATGAGAAGATGGTGTTCCCGGACGGAAACGCCGAGCCTGCGGGCGACGACGCCTTTATGGTCAGGACCGCGCAGAAGATGTACCACGAGATCAGCCCGGAGACCGGCGAATTTATCGATTTCATGATCGATCACGAGCTGATGGATCTGCAGAACAAGCCGGGCAAGGCTTCCACGGGCTATATGACCAGCCTGCCCAGCCTGAAAGCGCCCTTCGTGTTCTCCTGCTTCAACCACACCATCTTTGATATGCAGGTGCTGACCCATGAACTGGGTCACGCTTTCGCGGGCTATATGGCCATGCGCAGCCAGCCGATCTCGGACTATTACAGCGAATCCACCGACATCGCGGAGATCCACTCCATGTCCATGGAGCAGTTCGCCTATCCCTATGCCGAGTGGTTCTTCGGCGATCAGGCGGATAAGTTCCGCTTCGCGCATTTGCAGGAGGCGCTGACCTTTGTGCCCTTCGGCGTGGCGGTGGACGAGTTCCAGCACATCTGCTACGCTCATCCCGAGCTGACGCCCAAGGAGCGGACGTATCAGTGGCACCTGCTGGAGGAGAAGTATATGCCGTGGCGCCGCTATGAGAACGACGCCTTTCTGGAGCGCGGCGGCTACTGGTACCACAAACTGCACATCTACCTCTATCCCTTCTACTACATCAACTATACGCTTACCACCATGGGCGCGATGGAGTTCAAGAAGAAGTACGCCGAGAACAAGCAGGCCGCGTGGGAGGACTATCTCAACCTCTGCAAGACCGGCGGCAGCCGCAGCTATCTGGAAACGCTGCGCTATGCGAATTTGGCTGACCCCTTCGAGGAGGGCTCCGTCCAGCGGGCCTGCGGCTATGCGGAGAAGATCCTGCTTGAGCAGATCGCGGAGCAGGAGCGGCAGGCGTAACGCGGCCTTTGGGAGGAAGAAGCCTTGAACGAAGCATTTATTACCCCGGAAGGACATACCGGCTTTTTGGCGAAAAAGCTGTTTGACGACATGGGGAAGATCCATTGGGGCGCCATTGCTTATATTGAGAAGGGCGGCGGAGGCCCGAAGAACAACCATACCCATAGCGACGATCATATTTTCATCGTTGCGGATGGCGAGGTCAGGATCGTTTCCGGTGATACGGAAATGATCGTAGGGAAAAACCAATCCGTATTTGTGGAGGGAATGAAGCCTCATTCGATCTGGAACAACGGCGATAAGACTGCCGTAGTCATCAAGATCTCTACGGAACGGAACAGCTGGATCCGCAAGCGGCCATAAGGAAAAGAGGGTGCGTGATGCACCCTCTTTTTATCGCTCAAACACGGTCTTGCCGTTATATGTTAGCTTGCAGACGGTCTCCGGCTCGATAGGCTCGTCGAACTCTGTCAGGAACATGCAGCTGCCTTCGTTCGCCGCTGCGATAAAGCCCCAATTGCTCGGGATAAGATCACCGTTCGCGTCAAATATCTCGAATTTCCAGGTATCAGCGGTGGAATCCACAAAGCCGTCGAAATACACCGCCATGGACAGCTTGGAGCACTCGATCTTTTTCGCCAGGATCGTCTCACCGGCATAGGACAAGGGGACATTCTCTGCCAGCATCTCGCTCTGCACAGTGACGGGCGTTTCGTCCAGCGTGACCTTCCAGCGTCCCGGCAGCACAGTGGTAAAGATATACTTTCCGCCCCAGTGCAGCTCAAGATAGGGAAGTGCCTCCTTATCAACCAGCACAGATTCCCAGATATAACGCCAGTCGGTGTCCGTTACGTTCGGATCAAGCATGTCCGGTGTACGGTAATTGCCCTCCAGCTCCGGATAGATGATGGTATCTGTTCGTGTGTCGATGAAGTACCAGTTTTCAGGCGCTGATATGTTTTCGTTCACCGGCCCTTTCATGACTAGCTGGAGGACGCCGTTCTCCCAGCCTGCATTGCAGATGGACAGATCGCCGTAGGGAAGCTTGACATCCGCGTCGCCCGGCTGCCATAGATACTCAATCAAAGGGTCATTGACAAACCAGTGCCGGTACTGCGGCAGACGACCGACAAATAGCTCGGACAGGTTGGCATTCTCACCGGCGTTCTCCACCATTTCCGCCACGTCGAAGTCCACCTTTACATCGTCATACCACTTTTTCTCCTGCCAGTTGGAGAGATCCATCACAAGGCCGTTGGCGCTGTCGCCCGGCTGCCAGTCGGCGTATACGACGCCCTCCAGCTCGTTCTCCGGTACGCCCGCCTTCCGCTCCGGAAGATACGACACATAAGCGCCGAACATCCTCTTGCCGGGAAAATTCAGCTCAAGGTCGGAAAACTGCCCATTCTGATCCAGAGCCGCACCCTCGTTGGCCTTCACGGAATAGAGGAGGTACACTCTCCGCTCGTCAGAGATCACCTTTTCTATCTTAATTTGCAGCTCCTCCGTAGGCGCGGCCCGTTGCTGCTCCGGCTGCTGCTGTTGAGAGACCACCGGGACCTCGTCCTCGTCGCCGATGACGGTCTGGCTGGTGGAAAAGATGTCGCGCCACGACAGCGGGATCCTGCTGATGGCAAAAGCTGTCACGGACAGCCCCAGTATGACCAGCACTGCCACACACGCGGCAGATAATTTAGGGAAGCGGCGGATCCTCTTGCGGCCTGCTTTGGCGCTGCCATAGTCAAGGGCTTCTTCCAGATATGCCGTATCCATGTCTCCGATGGCTGAGATCAGCTTATCGGTTTTGTGATCCATCATAGAGATACCTCCTTCAGGTATTGATGCAGCTTCTTACGGAGCCTGCTGAGCCGGACGGACGCATTATGCTCGGTGATGCCGAATGCGTCCGCGATCTCCGACAGGGGCTCCGCGAACCAGTAGCGCCTGACGAACATGATCCGGTCGTCCCGGCGCAAGGTGGAAAGAAAGGCGTTGATCTGCGCGGACAGCTCGCTTACGGCAAGCTGCTCATCCAGAGAGTTGTCCGGGATACAGGCCTCCAATTCGGACAGGGAGACCTCGAACCGGCTGCCCCGCTTCAGCGCGGAGTTAGCCCGGAGCTTTTTCAGGGAATGGTTGCGGACGATGCGGCAGAGATAGGCGCGCAGCGGGTCGGGGGATTGGGGCGGGATGCTGTTCCATGCGCCGAGAAAGGCGTCGTTCACACATTCCTCCGCGTCCTGAGGGTCGTTCAGAATATTGTCCGCGACCTTGAAGCACAGATCGCCGTACTTCCGGGACAATTCCGTGATGGCCTGTTCCGAGCGCTCAAAAAACAGGCGTATGATCTGTCTGTCATCCATTGGGCTGTGCGTCCTCCTTTCCGCCTATATACATGAACTACCCTTTTCGCGGGAGATATCACACCGCAGTGTAAATTTTTCCATTATTTTATCAGAACCGGTAGGGAAAAGGCAAAGCCCTGATGAAATTTGCGCGATTTGCTGAACGGTATGATATACTGGATCAAGAAGCCGACGCATACTGCGATAAAATAGCAAGGAACGTCGAGAGAAATACCGCCCGACACGGTAGAATGTCCCCGTAAGGAGTTGAAACGTGCATGAAAGAACAGATATTGGCCGTCCAGCGGATGCAGGACTACATTGAAAAGAACCGGACGGGGGAGATCAGCCTGTCCGATCTGGCCCGTGCGTCGCTGTTTTCGCCGTGGTATGCCTACCGGCTGTTCCGGGACTGTCTGGGACTGACGCCCACGGAGTACATCCGGAAATACCGGCTCACGCAAGCGGCCAGGCAGCTGCAAACGGGGAATGTCAAGGTCATCGACGCGGCCTATGACGCGTGCTTTACCAATGTGGATACCTTCACACGGGCCTTTTACCGGGAGTTCGGACTGAATCCCAGCGACTATATGAAGCATCCGGTGCCGGTCACGTTTTTCATTCCTTACGGCGCGAAATACCGTGAACTGAGAAAGGAGAACATCGACGTGTCCAACATTCAACCAATTTTCATTCAGGTCGTCCGCAAGCCGGAACGCCTGTGCATCATCAAGCGCGGTCAACGGGCGGAGGATTATTTCCCCTACTGCGAGGAGGTCAGCTGCGATGTATGGGGCATCCTCATGAGCATGAAGTCCCTCTGCGGAGAGCCGGTCGCTATGTGGCTGCCGCCTGCGTACAGGAAGCCCGATACCTCTATCTATGTACAGGGCGTGGAGGTGGAGACCGACTACATGGGCATTATTCCTGAGGACTTTGATACCATCCGCCTGCCCGAAGCCGAATACCTGATGTTTCAGGGCCAGCCCTTCCGGGAGGAGGACTACTGCGAAGCCATCCGCACCGTGCAGACGGCCATGAACGGCTATGACCCGTCCGTCATCGGCTACCGCTGGGACGACGGGAATCCCCGCATCCAACTGGAGCCCCGTGGCCAGCGCGGGTATATCGAGCTGCGGGCCGTCAGGAGGATCGAGAAATGAGCAAGGCCATTTTTGTCGAAGGACTGACCAAATCCTATAACGGCAAAACGGTGGTCGATCATCTGAACCTCTCCGTGAAGAGCGGTACGGTATTCGGGCTGCTGGGTGCCAACGGCGCGGGAAAGAGCACCACCATTGAGTGTATGCTGGGCACAAAACAGGCCGACAGCGGAACGATCCGTCTGCTGGGTCAAGACCCGAAGAAAAAACGCCGCGCACTTTTTCAGCGCATCGGCGTGCAGTTTCAGGAGGGCGACTATCAGAAAGAAATCAAGGTTTCCGAACTTTGTGAGGAAACCGCAAGCCTTTACCGTAGCCCTGCCGATTGGCGCAATCTGTGTGAGCAGTTCGGTATTGGGGATAAGGCAAACACACCGGTCAAAGGTCTGTCGGGCGGCGAACGCCAGCGGCTTTTTATCGTACTGGCGCTGATCCCACAGCCAGAGCTGGTATTCCTCGACGAGTTGACCACCGGGCTTGATGCAAAGGCACGGCGCGGCGTATGGAAAACACTTGAACACTTAAAAGAACAGGGTCTTACGATTTTCCTGACTTCTCACTTTATGGATGAAGTTGAGGCGCTGTGCGATGAGATCTGCATTTTGAAAAAGGGTACTCCCGTTTTCCGCGGAACCGTGGAGCAGGCAAAGACTCAATGTGGCTGTGAACGCTTCGAGGACGCTTATTTGCAGCTGTCCGATGAGGAGGTGGACGCATGAAACGCTTTTTTACATATCTTAAAACGGAACTGAAGCTCAGCCTGCGGGACATGAATATGGTGATTTTCGCCATCATCATGCCGCTTGTGATCTTTATCATCCTCGGTATCATTTACGGAACAAAACCTGCCTATGACGGAGCAAGCTATACATTTATGGAGCAGTCCTTCGGAGCCGTCAGCGCAGTTGCTATTTGTGCAAGCGGACTTATGGGTCTGCCGCTGGCAGTATCAGGCCTTCGAGAGATGAAGATTCTCAAACGGCTGCGTGTTACGCCGATCCGTTCAATATTCATTCTGGGCGTCGAGCTGTCCATGTATATCGTCTACTGTATCGTGTCGCTGGTGACATTGGCCGCGGCATCACTTTTGTGGGGTGTGCGGCTGCACGGCTCGCTGCTGGGATTTCTTGGCAGCTGGGTGCTTACCATGCTCTCGACCCTGTCCGTCGGTATGCTGGTGGGCGGCGTGGCAAAGGACACCAAGCAGGCCAGCGTCATTGCCTCGATTCTCTATTTCCCCATGCTGATCTTTTCCGGCACGACGCTGCCCATCGAGGTCATGCCGTCGGCAATGCAGAAGATCGTCAGCGTTTTCCCGCTAACGCAGGGGCTTACGATGATGAAAAACACATTTTTAGGTGTCAGCACAGGAAGTACTTGGCTGCCGATCTGCGTGATGCTGGGAGTTGCCGCCCTCTGCACCGTTCTCGCTGTCCGCTTCTTCCGTTGGGAGTAAAACCGTTCTGCCGTTTCATCGGTTACCGGCCGGAGAATAGTCCTTGCCTTTTATGGCGTGTTGATGGTAAAATCTAAGCATCTGCAAGCAGAGAAAAGCCATCGAGGAGGAATTTGATGAACGAGAATTGGAAGTTTTCCGATATTCCCTATACCAGCCCGGATGTGGATGCCCTTCAGGCGCGATATGACGCGCTGACCCGTCGGGCCAGGGCTGCCGCCTGTCCGGAGGAGCTGCTGAACGTGGTTCGGGAACGGGACGCCCTCCAGCAGGAGGTGGCCCTGTGCCAGAGCATCGCGACCATCCGCGCGTTCCATGACATCACCGATGAATTTTACCAGACGGAGCTTCAGGAGACCCTGCCCCGGTTGGAGACGCTGGACAGCCAGTCCCTGTCCGTGGCCATTGCGGAAAGTCCCTATGCCGCGGCGGTGGACGAGGCCTTCGGGCCGCAGCTGCGCCGCCTGCTGACGCTGGATCACCAGCTCCATACCGGCGGAAAGGAGCAGCAGGCCCGCATCTCCCAGCTTACCGCCCAATACCAGCAGTTGGCGGCTTCCACCAAGTATCCGGTGCAGGGCGAGACCCTCAGCGGCGGTCAGCTGCGCGCCGCCATGGCCAGCACTGACCGGGAACGCCGCCGGGCCGCCTACGATGCCCAGCAGCAGACGGTGCTGAAAAATGCCGAAACCATGGAAAAACTGCTGCGGGAACTGGTCCACACCCGGAATCAGCTGGCCCGTGAAAACGGCTTTGACAATTTTGCCGACTACGGCGATTTCTGTATGCAGCGTCTGGGCTATGGCCGGACGGAGCTGGACGAGTTCTGCCGTCAGGTGCAGACCCACATTACTCCGCTGTACCTGCGGCTGCAGGAGGAGCAGCGTCGGCGTCTGGGCGTGGATGTGCTGAGACCCTATGACCGGGCGCTGGTGTTTCCGGAGGGCAACGCCGTGCCGGTGGCGGCGGAGGAGCTGCCCAAGGCAGCCTACCGGATGTACCACGCGCTCAGCCCCGAGGCCGGGGAATTTTTCGATGAGATGGTCCGCCACGACCTGCTGGACGTGACAGGCTCTCCCAATAAAATTTCCGGTATGGGCTTCTGCGATATGCTGGGCGCGCCCTACCGGATGCCCTTCGTCTTTGCCAACTGCGACGGCACCGCCGATGACGTCACTGTATACACCCACGAGCTGGGCCACGGGCTTCAGGGATATCTGTCCATCCGCAGCCAGCCGGTAACGGACTATGCGGGGCTGAGCCCCGATCTGGCGGAGGTCCATTCCAAGACCATGGAGCTGCTGAGCCAGCCCTATGCGCCGGATTTCTTCGGTGACCATGCTGCCCAGTTCCTGACGGAGCACCGCTATGACTTCATCAAGGAGCTGTGCGCCTTCTGCTCCATCCACACCTTCGAGACGTGGCTGTATGAGCATCCGGATGCGTCGCTGGAGGAGTGGGCGGCGGAGTTCGACCGGGTCGAGAAGTCCTTCGGCCGGGCCCGGAACAACGAGCCGTGGCATCAGCAGGTGCTCTCCGGCTGCGATCTGTTCACCAACATGGCCCTTTATATGTTCCCCCGCTATGTGGTCAGTTACGCGTTGGCCATCGTCTGCGCACAGCAGCTGAAGGCTGCCTATGACGCCGACCCCGCAGACGGCTGGGCCAAGTACCATGCCCTGTGCGCCTCCGGCGGCAGCAAGCCCTATGCCGAGACGCTGGCGGACGCCGGACTGGCTGTGCCCTACGCACCCGGTGTGGTGGAGCGTCTGGCCCACGAGCTGGCCCATCAGTTCTGGGGCTGAAACATTTTCTGCTTCCACGATTTATAAAAAGATCCCCATCTCGAGCCGCAGGCTCGAGACGGGGATCTTCTATACGATTCAGAACGTTTTCAAATATTTTCCGGCTTCCTGCTCCAGCTCCTGCCATACCGGGTATGCCGCGCCATGCTCCATGAAGAACTGCTTCAGATCACGGTTCAGGGCGCTCATTTCATCCGCCGCGTTCATGGCGTGATCGGAGACGCAGATCTTGCCCAGACTCGTGGCGCATATGAGCTTGAAGAAGCGCAGGCAGGTCTTGCGATATGCCGCACCCTCAAAATCCGTGTCCGATTTCGGGAGAATCTCGTGTCCGGCGTTCCGGATGGCGCGGTAGCCCTCAATGTTGGCGTCGATCATTCGGCTCAGATAGGCGGTGTTGCCCTTGAGCTTTTTCAGGTCGCCGTCGGTCTTGTAGCAGGCGAAGGCCGCCGGCAGCACGAACGCCGCGTGGCAGAGGAGATAGTCCTCCATGTTGGGCTCATAGGCCACCTTGTATTTTGTGCCATCAAAAATTTGCCCGATCAGCGGCTCATTGGAGGGCGCGTCCGCCAGCTGCCCGATGGTGATTTTTTTCAGGTCGATGGACGCCACATAGTCGCGCTCCCGGTGTCCCGCCGCGGACACGAAGGCAAACAGCACGTTTTTCTCCGGCAGCGCGGCGGCAACGGCTCTTGCCCGCACATTGTTGCCCACAAAGACGATGTTTTTCGTCGGATTGGCCCGCAGCATCTCCATGACCGTGTCCAGCTGCGTATAGCGCATGACCACAAAGATCACGTCGTAGGTGTCCTCGGGCTTCAACTCGGTCACCACCGGGATACGGCTGACCGACATACGGGGCGAAAACTTATCCTTGATCCGCAGACCGTTCTTCCGGATCTCCTCCGCCCAGTTTCCCCGTGCCAGCAATGTGACGTCCTTTCCGGCGCGGAACAGATTTCTTGCAAGATTACAGCCCAGCACGCCTGCGCCGAATACTAAAATTTTCATAGGAAAGCCTCCTGTTTTGAAAACGATTTTTGATCTCTGACGGTTAGAATATGCTAACCGCTGTGCTTTGAAAAAGCCGCGTGAGCGGCAAGTGACGGACAGGCATCCGTCTGGGATCAACGTATTATAACACGCGGAAATTCGTTTTTCAAGACGGAGCCTGCTGTTATCGTTCAGAAAAGAGTACATCACGGGCGCGTCTGACAAAGTCAGACGCGCCCGTGTGCTGAGCATTATTCTTTATGTACCGTCTCCAGCAAGATCGTTTCCAGAGCGCTGATGTCGATGGGCTTGGAGATGTGGGCGTTCATGCCCGCGTCAAGGCAGTCCTGCACGTCCTCCACGAAGGCGTTTGCCGTCATGGCGATGATGGGGATGGTCTGTCCCAGCGGATTATTGCCGCGCCGTATGGCGCGGGCGGCATCCAGCCCGTTCATGACCGGCATCTGCACGTCCATCAGGATCGCCTGATAGTCGCCGCTGCGGACGTTAGAAAATGCCTCTACCAGCTGTGCACCGTCGGGGTAAATGTCGCACGCGGCGCCGTACAGTGCCATCAAGGCGGTCAGGATCTCCGCGTTCAGACTGTTGTCCTCGGCGCACAGAAAGCGCATGCCGTTGAGGACGGATATGTTTCCGCTCTCGCGGGCAGCACGGGTATTGCGCAGCTGGTCAATGGCATCCGCCAGCTGGGACAGGAAGAACGGTCTTGCCAGCATGCCGTCCACGCCGCCGCCAGGCCGAAAGCCGTGGGATGGCTCTGCCTGCACATGATCCGTGCAGAGGATCAGAAGCTTCCGCTCCGCCGCACTCCGTAGGGTGTCCGCAAGAGCGGGCAGTTCCTCGCTGCCGGAGCAGCCGGACAGCAGAACAACGTCCACCGCCTGCTGCTTCACGATCTGCGCCGCGTCATGCACGCTGCCACACACGAATACGTCAGGCCTGAATGCGCGGGTCATGGCTTTCAGGTTGTCCGCCAGCTGGGGATCGTCTGTGACAAGAAGGATGCCGGAGGCGTCCACATGGCATGCGGTACTGCGGTCGATGGGCAGGGAGAGCGTTACCTCGAACCGGCTGCCCTTGCCCGGCTCGCTTTCCACGGTGATTTGGCCGCCCATCAGGTCAACGATGTTTTTCGTGATGGCCATGCCCAGACCGGTGCCCTGCACCTTGTTGGTGGTGGAGCTTTCCGCGCGGGTGAAGGGGTCGAAAATGTGGGTCAGAAATTCCGGCGTCATGCCATAGCCGTTGTCGGTGACCACGATGCTGATGGCGGCCTGATCGGGGATGGCGCAGGGAAGCTCGGCAATGTCAAGGCGAACCGTGCCGCCGTAGGGCGTGTATTTTACCGCGTTGGACAGCAGATTGACCAGTATCTGCCCCAGACGCATGCTATCGCCAATGAGAAATTCATGCGACACATTATGGGTGCGGATCATGAAGTCCTGCGCCTTTTCCGTCGCACGGGGACGGATGATGCTGTCGATCTGACCGACCTGCTCGGCAAGGCTTACCGGCTCCCTGACGATGCGGATCTTTCCGGCCTCGATCTTGCTCATGTCCAGCACATCGTTGATGAGGGCCAGCATATGCTGCCCGGAGGCGTGGGCCTTGCGGATATAATCGCGCATTTTGTCCGACATGGACTGTTCGCTCTCCATCAGGCGGGTAATGCCCAGAATGGCGTTCATAGGCGTGCGGATGTCATGGGACATGTTGGTGAGAAATTCGCTCTTGGCGCTGTTGGCGGCCTCGGCCTCCCGCGTGGCGGACTCCGCCAGCCTTACCGCGTCGGAAAGCTCGGTGTTCTTTTGGTCAAGCTCCCGGTTGACGGCGGACAGCTTGTCGTTATTTTTCCGTTCGATGGTCAGGTTCCGCTTCTGGCTTGCCGTCAGGATGACGGTGATCACCATGGTGCAGGCGATGACCAGCAGGATGGCGAAGGAAAAGACGATCCGTGCTGTGGTGTCCACCAGCAGCACGATGTCCTGTGCCACATATTTCGACGGCACCAGAAACAGAAGCGTCCAGTCCGCGTTGTTCATCTTTTTCAGGGCGTAGTAGTATTCGTCCCCGTCCAGCACCGCGTTGGAGTAGGCAAGGCCGCTGCTGTCAAGCTCACGCTTGGCGGCCTCAAACGAGGTGCCGTGGAGATACGTCATCTCCTTCAGCGTGGCATAGGCATTATAGCCCAGCAGCGTGTCGTCGCCGCTGCTGAAGATGCGCCCGCCGTACTGATCCAGCACATAAACGCTGTTGTTATTGTCATAGGCCTCGCAGGAGAAGAAGGGGTTCAGCTCCGCCAAATGGCAGGACAGGCCGAAATAGTTCAGGCGGAGGGCCTCGCCGCCGTCCCGGACGGTCACTGGCTCGGGCAGCCTTTGCAGGAAAAAGATGCCTACATCGGTCCTGCCTACGCGCGAGGTGACAAAGGATACCCGTTCCGGGCTGTCCATCAGGAACGCCATTTCCGACAACGTCCCGTTCCAGCCGTCATGGGTCAGATAATTGCCGGAATCGTCCACCGCCACCAGATGCCGCTGTTCGTCGTCCACCTTATACAGCTGGGACAGCGACTGCAAATAGGCGTACAGCTCCTTCGGAGAGGAAAAGGTGTGATCCTCGATAGCGCCGCAGAAAACGTCCGTATCCTTCCACCAGCTGCGGGTCACATCGTCCAGCCGCTTGAAGAGCTGGACGGTGACTTCCTTCATCTGCTGCTGCCGCTCCTTGTACAGAATGTCGTCGATGTACTCGTCATAGAGCCGCATGAAGATGAAAAAGGCGACGCTTATCAGGATCAGGAACACGGCCAGTGCGAATGACAGGGATCGAACCTGATTCCCCTCTGTGTTCACGCGGTTTTCTTTCATTTCGTGTTACTCCCAGCAGATGTCGGCCCGTGAAAAGGTCTTGAATTGCCTGAGATAATCCCGCGCCGCGTCGAGCCCCAGAATACCGGTGTCCGTCAGGTTGCCTTCCTTGGCCACCTCTTCGGTCACTCCGGCGATCACCACCGTATAGATACTTTCGTCGTGGATGGTCAGGCTGTCCGGCTTCACCAGCTCGTAGGGGAAGAATACGCCGCAGTCTCCGCAGTCATAGCCTTCCTCGGCCAGCTCGTTGATGCGCGCACCGGTCAGGGTGACGGTCTGGATATTGCCGCGCCAGCCGGTGGGCAGGATGGAGGTAAGCTCCTCGTCGGCCACGGGAAGGGGAAACAGCTCGCCGGACACGCCCTTTTCGTTCATGTGGCTGATACCGTCCACCACAAAATAGGCGTTCTTGGAGATCAAAGCCAGATCGGCCCCGACCGCCTTGCCGAAAGAGACCCCTACCAGCCGTGCACAGTCGTCGGTGGTCAGCTTCTCAGTCAGCGTGGTGCAGGCGGCGGAGGTGTTGTCCCACAGGAGATACTGGTTGTCATCAAAGGCGCGGATCAGCTGCTCCAGCGTCGCGTCCCCCCGTATGTATTCAAGGCCCACATCACCGATGGGCACGATGATGTTCTCCCAGCCGCTGTAAAGAAATGGCGCGGTCAGTCCGTTATACAGTTCGTCCTCCACGGGCTTGTAGTAGCTGCTCTCTGGGATCACATAGTCCTTCAGCGGCAGCATCAGCGAATTGACGCAGCTCTCATTCAGCGAGGACATGCCCTCCACGGTGGACAGGATCTCCATGACGTGCAGGGCGTCGGCCAGCTTCTGCGGGTCCTTTTCCAATGCCTTGTTCAGGCCGATGTAGCGGGAGACCTGCATGATGATGGCGTTCTTTGTGCCGTCCTCCGACAGGTACGGCATGAGCCGGAACTCGTCGTCAGAGTCCTCGGCGGTGATGTTGTTGGTGCTGCCCAGCATGAAAAGCGTGTTGCCCTCGGCCATTATGCGCTTCGTTTCGCTGTTGCTGTACCAACTGCCCTCGCCGTTCAGCATGCCAAGCTCCCGCCATTCCTCCACGACGGAGAACGCCTGCCGCATCCCCTCGGAGCCTGCGGCGGTTGCCGTTCCGTCCAGAAAATCGCGCTGCCATCTTCTGCCGTCCAGCGTATTGAGGAAGTCGGTGTCCATGATGTTGCACAGGTACTGGAAGCCGTAGCCGGGCAGCGCGACCTGATTCAGCGCCAGACGGCAGCCCGCCGCCTTGACCTTGGGCGCCAGCTCCCGCAGCTCCGCAAAGGTGGTGGGCAGCGTCCAGCCGTGCTCGTCCAGAAGCGTCTGGTTATAGGTGATGCCCAGACAGAAAAAGAAGGTGGGCAGCAGATAGATCGCGCCGTTGTCCGAGACTTCGTGGAGGCTTGAGGCGGTGTAGTTGTTGGTAAAGCTGTATCCGGACAGGTCGATCAGCTTGTTGCTGAGATCCTGCCGTTCGGGCATATAAACGGTGGTCAGATAGATGTCGGGCATATGGCCGGATCGAAGCTGGGCGCTGAGATAGGCGGTGGTGTTGCCGCCGGCATAGGGGATCACCTCAATGTTGATCTCCGGATATGTTTCATGGACCTTTTCAATAAAATGATCCATTTCCGGGAAAAGGGAGACAATGGTGAGCGGCTCATGTACTTCCTCGGCGGCTTCGACCTGGCCGCCGCAGGCGGTGAGGGTGGTGAGCATACAGGCCAGTGCCAGAATGAATGCGGTGATCCTTTGCGGTCTCATGAGATGTCCTTTCTCTGTGTATCAGCGGGAGTTATCGGAGGAGCGCGGCGATCTGCTCCAGCACCCGTTCGTATGCCGCGGCGGCCGCGTCAAAAAGCGTATCGTCAGGGAAGCGGGACGGGGAGCGCAGCGCGTCCGCCAGCCGGGCGGCTGCCTCCGCCAATTCCCCCAGCCCCAGCGTGGCCGCAACGCCCTTGAGCGTATGGGCGGCCAGAAACGCGCCCTTCGGGTCGTGTCTTTCTCTGGCGGCCGCCATCGCCGCGTAGGAGGGGTCCGCGGAAAATTTCAGCAGAAACCGTTCTATCATGCTATCCGACGGTATCCGGCGGAATATTTCGTCATAATCGCCGCCGACCGACTTGTAGAAATCCCGGATCGTCATGCTGTCACGGTCTCCTTTCATCATATACGCTGCCGCGTCAATAAGCGGCGGACAGCGCGGCGGCATACGCCATATACGCCTGCCGCACCGGCTTTACGCCACGCTGGCGGACGGGGATGGTCTCGCCGTTGGACAGCAGACATTCCTTACCGATCTGCCGGACGTGATCCATGTTCACCAGAAAGCTCTGGTGGCAGCGGAGGAAGCAGGGATCGTTCAGCTCCTTTTCGATGGTGTTCAGCGTTTTGTAGGCGGTGTGTACGCTGCCGGACACCGTGTGGATCATGCACTTGGAGTTGGAGCTTTCGATGTATAGGATGTCTCGGTACGCGATCCGTGTCACCGTGGCCCTGTGCCGTATCTGATAGGTGCTGGGATCCACATGCTCCGTGATCCGTTCCAGAACGGTTTTCAGCCGCTCGTAGCTGATGGGCTTGAGCAGGTAGCCGCTGGCGAACACGTCATAGCTTTCGATGGCAAAGTCCGGCGATGCGGTCAGGAATACGAGCTTTCCCTGATAACCCGTGCCGCGCAGCCGGTGAGCCAGCTCATTGCCCATCGTATCCGGCAGGTAAATGTCCAGAAAAACGATGTCGAAATCCGCGCCCTCCTCCACGTCGTAGAGAAGGTTCATTCCGTATTCATAAGGAACCAGCTCCACAGGGAGTGATCGCTCCGCGGAACAGCGGTTCAGCAGGTGCACGATCATTTCCCGTTGGAGCTGGTTATCCTCACAGACAGCAATGCGCATGGGTATCAAGATCCTTTCTTCCAAAATTCAGATTTCACCGCCGGAAGCAGAAAACAGGGGAGCGGCGCTGCATAAAAAAATGGCGGCTGCCGCCGCCATTTTTATCGCAAACTCCGGAATGATTTCCGTAACAAGATCGTTCGATCGCTACAGACGTTGGGGTCTCCTGCCATGGCTGCGCTTTCATTTATTCATTTTACACTTGCAACATAAAAAATCAATATAATATTTTGTTAAAAATTCTTCCTCATTCGACAAAATTACTGAAAATACAAGCAAATCTGACAGCAAGCATGTCCTTCCGACACTTTCTCCATGAGAAAAATTTTGATGAATTCATCGGTTTTTTGCGAATATTCACAGTGAGCGTGCACGACACTTTTCGCTTGCTATAATAGCGGCAGAACACGACTACGGCAAAAAACATGAAAGGAATGCACCGATCGGAGACGGTCGATCACAAAATGAAAGGGAGAATTGAGTATGAAAAACAAGATGAAGGTCGTATTGGCAGACACCGACGAGAGCTTTCGCATGATGCTGCAGCGGATGATCGAAGCCGCCGGAGATTTCCGGGTAGTGGGCAGTGTGGGCAGCGGCGCGGCCGCATGGCACATCATTGAACGGGAATGTCCGCAGCTGGTCATTATGGATGTGATCCTGCCGGAGCTTGACGGCTTTGGCCTGCTGGACCGGATGGCGGCCATGGCGGCAAGGCCGAGGGCCATACTGGTGTCCGCGTTCTGTCAGGGGCAGGTCGTGAGCCGGGCCATGGCGCAGGGCGCGGAGTCGTTCCTCCCCAAGCCCTGCGAGGTGAACGAGCTTCTCGGCCAGATGCGCCATGTGGCGCAGCGGGCGGAGGCGGAGAACGCCCGCAACACCGCGCTGGAGCGTCTCGTTACCCCTGTTATCCACGAGGTGGGCATGCCGGCTCATATCAAGGGCTATCAGTACGTCCGCGAGGCCATCATCCTGACCATCAAGGACACCACCATGATCAACGCGGTCACGAAGGTGCTGTACCCGGCGGTCGCCCGGCGCTACAACACCACCCCGTCCTGCGTCGAGCGTGCCATCCGCCACGCTATCGAGGTGGCTTGGAACAGGGGAGACCTGGAGGTCTTGCAGCGCTTCTTCGGCTATACCATAAGCAACGCCAAGGGGAAGCCCACCAATTCCGAGTTCATTGCCATGATCGCCGACTACCTCAGCCTTCAGGATGCGGCCAAGACCGCGTGAGACGGCGTCGCTCGACAATTCTGCGGGCAGAAAACGGCATAAATCGTCCTTTTTCTTGGCAAACGGCAAAGCCTGTGCTATAATGGGAACATCAATTTGATGAGACGAGGATGAGAGAAGCATGGCCATCAAACGTAAATTCCCACCAAAGACGGCGACTGTCCATTGCAGCGGCGGCTGCCGTGCCAAGAAAAACGAAAGCGGCGAGATGCTCTGCGCCTACGGCTGCGTCGGCTGCGGCGCCTGCGTGGCGGCGTGCAAGTTCGACGCCATCCACATCAACGATCTGGGCTGCGCCGAGGTGGACGAGGAGAAGTGCATCGGCTGCGGCGCGTGTACCCGCAAGTGTCCCAAGGGAATCATTGCCCTGCGGCGGGAGGCTGACCGTATCGCGGTGCTGTGCTCCAACCGGGACAAGGGCTTCGACCCGGCCACAAAGACCGGCGCGCGGACGGTGTGCGACGTGAGCTGCATCGCCTGCGGCCTGTGCGTGAAAAAGTGTCCCGCCGATGCCATCCATGTGGAGGATTTCCACGCGGTCATCGACTATGAGCGGTGCCTGAGCTGCGGTGCCTGCGCGGTGGCCTGCCCCCGCCATGTCATCCATGACCGCTTCGGCATCCTGACGGACAGGCACTGAGCGCAGCGATATCGGGAGGAGGAGACACAATGAACATTACCGTATATCTCGGCGCCAACGAGGGAAACGATCCGGCGCTGCGGGACGCTGTGCGCCAGCTGGGCCGCTGGATCGGAGAGAATGGCCATACGCTGATCTACGCCGGCTCGGAGAATGGGCTGATGGGCGAGATCGCCAAAAGCGTCCTGTCCGCAGGCGGAAAGGCCATCGGCGTAGAGCCACAGTTTTTCATCGATCTGGGCTATGAGTTCTCCGGACTTACGCAGCTTATCGTCACGAAGGATATGGCGGAGCGCAAGGCCAAAATGATCGATCTGGGCGACGCATTTATTGCGTTTCCCGGCGGCACGGGTACATTGGAGGAGATCACCGAGGTCATGTCGAAGGTGTCGCTGAAGCAGCTGGACGCGCCGTGCATCCTGTATAATCTGAACGGCTATTACGACAGCCTGAAGGCGCTGCTGCGCCACATGATCGAAATGGGCCTGTCCTCTCAGGAGCGGCAGCAGGGCATCTATTTCGCGGAGGATCTTGACCGGGTCACGCAGATCGTACAGGGCCGCTGACGGCCGCACAGGCCCGCGAGAAGCGGCAGACAGAAAATAAAAATATCCCGCTGTGGACGCTGCGCCACAGCGGGATATTTTAACGCGCTTACCGCAGCAGCGGCATGCTGCCGGTCAGCTTATTGATCTTCTTCTTTGCGCCGCAGAGGGCGACACCAAAGTATTGCAGATCGGGCTCTGCAGTCCCCGCCATTTTCCTGATAAACTCGTCGTAGGTCTTACAGCTTTGGGCCAGATCGGAAAAATCCACCGCTGTTACATCCTGAAATTCCGGCTGATACAGCCTTTCCCGCAGCGCCTTAATGGCTTCCGGCCCGGCTTTGAGGATGGGGACGGGAAATTCGATGATGCCCAGATGGACATGGCCGCTTTGATCGGACACATCCGCGCCTACCACCTCCGGCAGCTTCTGCCCCAGTGTGATGCCCATGATGGCCGCCGTGTTGGCGATCAGGCCGAGGGGCAGTTCTTCGTCAATGACCATGACACATTTTTCGTTTTGCAGATCCATAGCTTCCTCCGTTCTCAATGGCGCTCCAGAAATATCTCCCGGTAGGCACCGGGTGCCAGTCCGATAAAGCGCTTGAAGTAGTTGGTAAAGTGACTTTGGTCGGAAAAACCGGTCCGCAGGGCCGCTTCCGCCGGTGTGACGCCCTGCTCCAGCAGCTTTCGGGCCTCCCCGATGCGGATGTTTTCCAGATAACGATAGGGCGTGACGCCCTTCGTTGTGATGAAGTCCCGCAGCAGGGCGGATCGGCTGCGTCCCGCGCAGCGGCACAGCTGATCCAGACGGATGCGCTGGGCATAGTGCGTCTCCATAAAGCGGCACACCTGCTCGATCTCCTTCCGGCACACTGTGACGCTTGCGGATAACGGCTGACCGTATTGCTCCAGCAGCAGAGACAGCAGAAGGAGCAGGTTCTCCTCCTTTTCAAACTCCTGCGAGCCGCTCATGACCAGCTCATGGAGCGAACGGAAATAGCAGAGGGCTTCATCGCTGCGGATCACAGGAGCGGAGAAACGCGGCAGCTCCCGCTTTCTGGTGATCTCTTCGGTTAGATCCTGCATGCTTTCCTTGGAAATGTTCAAGGCACGATAATCCAATGTGCCGCCGCCGTCCTGTGCACAGGCATGGTTGTCACCGGGGCTGAACAGAAGCATATCGCCGGGGCGGAGTGTGTGTTCGATCCCCTTGCAGGAAAGCGTGCGCTGTCCTGCTTCAATAAGACCGACCACATAGTATTCATGAAAATGGTTGGGAAAGGGCTGTGCGATACCGGAGAACCGATAGGCCTCCAGCCGCAGACTGTCATCATAGGTCACGATCCGCGTTTCCTGCTGCATGGACATCACCTCCTTGCTGCTGCTATTATAGCACCGGTGCGGCGGGCCGGCTTGTAAAATATCGTCATTTTGAAGCACAGCGCCCGTCCGTGATGCCCGTCGGAAAGCGCAAAAGCAACAGCGGCACGCCAAAGGCGTGCCGCTGTTGCTTTGTATGTATGAGTTTTGGGAGAGAAAAGAGATGGCGTTTGAAATTGCCTTACGCGGCGGCGTGAGCGCTGCGGCGGGCATTGCGCTCCTCGTAGTCCATTTCCAGCAGACCGGCCTTACCGGCGGCCCAGGTCGCCACGGCGCCGAACACCACGGGCAGGTAGTAACCGGCCTGACGGATAGGCTCGTCAGCGGCGGTCATCAGGAAAGCGGTAGCAACGACCAGAATCAGGGAAACGATAGCGGTCAGGATGTAGTTATTGATGTTCTTCATGGTAAATTCCTCCTTAAAGAAATGTTTGTATGTGATTTGGGGTTGTTTTCCTTTTGTGACTACATAGTAGAATATTTAACGGGAAAAGTAAAGCTATGGAATGTTATAACGGATATCAGTGAGACTGTCATCGAAAAGGCGGCTGGTACAGCTGCCTTTCGCCGGTGCGATACCCAAAAAGTCAAGGCCACCCCGCGAAGGGGCGGCCTTGACTGCATATATGGGATATACCATCAGGCGCGGTAGTACGTTTTGGCGCAGTATTCCCGCTGGATGGTGATGCGGCCTTCGTCGGTGAGCCAGTCCACAAAGTTGGCAAAGTTCCGCTCGATGATGGAGAACTTGAACTCGTTCTTTGTGCGGATATTCTCCCGCTGGCAGAAAGCGGCGATCCACTGGGCAAAGGTCATGCCGTCCACCAGATCCTCCAGCAGCTCGTCGGCCTTGCAATAGATGAAGGCGCTGTTGCTGTCCACCAGCGCTTCCAGCGCCGCGTGCTCCGTTACCACCGCCTTGTGGGCGAGGATATAGGCGTCAAATTGGCTTCTTCGCAGAAACTCCTTACTTTGCAGGTCGCGGGCAATGAACATGGAGGTGGGCAGCTTGGCGCTGTCGATCTGCTGCTGATCCAGCAGACAGTCGCCTACATAGGCCACGTTGTCCGGCGTCACCACGCCGATATGACCGGCGCTGTGGCCCGGCAGCTGCAAAATGCCGAAGCGCGCGCCGCAGAAATCCAGCCATTCGTCCTCCGGGCCAATGATGGTGTCCGCCACGAAGCACTCCTCCAGAAAATACTCCCGGCTCTTGCCGTAAGTCAGGGCCACATAGTTGGCCCGGTAGGCGTCAGGGTTCACGGAGATGCCCGCCTCGATGATGTGGGCGGCGGCCTTGGCGCCGTAACGCTGCTGCAAATAGCGGACGTTGCCGCTGTGATCGAAATGGGCGTGGGAGCAGATAACGCCCAACAGACGGAAGCCGTTGCCCTCGATCATGGCGGTCAGCCCCGCCCGATCCAGCTTGGCATAGCCGGTGTCGATCAGCACGATATCCTTTTCCGTCACATGATAGACGCCCAGCAGCGCGGTATTGGCCTCCGCCACCCACGTATTTCCCAAAACATGACGCAATTCCATGGCACGCACATCCTTTCTATCCGGCAGTATAACAGCTTTTTCACACCGCCGCAACAAAAGAATCCGGAAATTTTTGATTTTCCCTCTATGCAAACGGAGAGAAATAAGGTAAAATAACGGGGAGCATAGAAATAAATAATAGGAGCGTGACACATGGACGAACCGAAATATAAGCGGGTGCTGCTGAAGATCAGCGGCGAGGCTCTGGCCGGTGACAAGCACTTCGGTCTGGACTTCAAGGTGATGGGTCAGGTAGCCGACGTCATCAAGGAGTGTGCCGCCATGGGCGTGGAGATCGGCGTGGTCATCGGCGGCGGCAACTTCTGGCGCGGTGTCAAGAACGGTGAGGGCTATATCGAGCGCTCCCGCGCCGACCACATGGGCATGCTGGCCACCGCCATGAACTGTATGGCCATGGCCGACGTGCTGGAGCAAAAGGGCGTGGACGTGCGGGTGATGACCTCGCTGGAGATCCGCGCCGTGGCCGAGCCTTACATTCGTGCCCGTGCCATCCGCCATCTGGAGAAGGGCCGCGTGGTCATCTTCGGCTGCGGCACCGGCAACCCCTATTTCTCCACCGATACCGCCGCGGTGCTCCGTGCCGCCGAGATCGGCGCCGACGTGATCCTGCTGGCCAAGAATATCGACGGCGTGTACGACAGCGATCCCGCCACCAACGCCGACGCGGTGAAGTTCGACGCCATCACCTATGACGAGGTGCTCAAGCGCCATCTGGCCGTGATGGATTCCACCGCCACCAGCATGTCCATGGACAACCACATTCCCGTGCTGGTGTTCGCCCTGAAGGACCCCTATAACATCGTCCGCGCCATCCGCGGTGAAAAAATCGGAACAATTGTCAAGGAGGACTGAAAGACATGTTGAAGGATGAATACAAGATCTACGAGGAAAAGATGAAGAAGAGCATCGAGTCCGTGGAGAATGACTTTGCCGCCGTCCGCGCCGGCCGGGCCAACGCCTCCGTGCTCAACCGCATCAACGTGGATTACTACGGCACCCCCACTCCGATCCAGCAGATCGCGTCCATCGGCTCCCCCGATCCCCGCACCCTGCTGATCACCCCGTGGGACACCAACGCGCTGAAGGGTATCGAAAAGGCCATTCAGGAGTCCGATCTGGGCATCAATCCCCAGAACGACGGCAAGAGCATCCGTCTGGCCTTCCCGCAGCTGACGGAGGAGCGCCGTAAGGAGCTGGTCAAGCAGATCCGTAAGTATACCGAGGGCGGCAAGGTGGCCGTGCGCAACATCCGCCGCGACGCCATGGACAATTTCAAGAAGCAGCAGAAGGCCTCCGAGATCACCGAGGACGAGCTGAAGATCGCAGAAAAGGACTTGCAGAAGATGACCGACGACAGCTGCAAGGAACTGGATAAGCTGCTGGAAAACAAGGAAAAGGAACTGATGTCCGTCTGATGGGCCTGTTCCGGAAGAAGCATGCAACGGCGGGACAGGTGGACATGGGCCGCCTGCCCCGCCACATCGCTATTATTATGGACGGCAACGGTCGTTGGGCAAAGAAGCGTGGGCTTCCGCGCACTGCCGGCCATAAAGTAGGCGCCGAGGTGTTCCGCGATATCGCCACCTACTGCAAGGAGCTGGGTGTCCAGTACCTGACGGTATATGCCTTTTCTACCGAGAACTGGAAGCGTCCCAAGGACGAGGTGGATACCATCATGGGCCTTTTGGAGCAGTATCTGCAGGAGGCCATCGACACCATGGAGCGTGACCATATCCGCCTGAAAATTCTGGGTGACACCACGGCGCTGTCTCCCAAATTGCAGCAGATGATCGCCGAGACCAACGCCATTTCCACCCATTATCAGGGCTTTCAGGCCAACATCTGCCTGAACTACGGCGGCCGGGCGGAGATTTTGCGTGCCGCCCGCCTGTGCGCCGAGAGCGGCGAGGAATGGACGGAGGAGAACTTCAGCAAGTACCTGTGGTCGGCGGGCATCCCCGACCCGGAGCTGATCATCCGCCCAAGCGGCGAGCTGCGGCTGAGCAATTTCCTGCTGTGGCAGTGCGCGTACAGTGAGTTCTATTTCTGCGACACCCTGTGGCCGGATTTCAAGCGGCAGGATCTGGACAAGGCCATTGTGGATTATCAAGGCCGCGACAGAAGATTTGGCGGCGTGAAAGCGTAAAATGCACTTGGCATCGTCAAACGCTTCGTAGGGCGGGGTGACCACACCCCGCCGCGGGATACGAAGATGCTCGATATATTTTCGTAGGGGGCGATGCCCACATCGCCCCGTGCGATTTACGATGGCAATTTCGGTGAACGGTGGGCCGATGTGGGCATCGGCCCCTACGCACCGACCACCGATACAGTGCTGTGCCAACGTTGGCGGCATGTGGTCATGCCGCCCTACAAAGGTATACCGTACCTTCTCGTATCCCCTTTCCCCTAACCCTTACATAACAAGGAGCAACTATGTTACAGAGAATCCTCGTGGCGGTGGTGGGTATCCCGCTGCTGCTGTTCGTCTTAATTATCGCGCCGGACTGGGCTACGGCGGCGCTTTTGTGCGCGCTGTGCGCCGTGGGCGCTCATGAACTGCTGGCGGCCGCGTGCGCCAAGGATATCACCCGCCGCTGGTGGGGGCTGAGCGCCATCATGGGCGTGACGGTGGTGCTGCGTACTTACCTTGCCGGTATCGGCGAGGACGGCGCGGCGGCGCTGATGACCTGGCTGCTGGCGGCGTGGCTGATGCTGCTGTTCGTCAGCGTGGTGGTGGAGTACGGCACGGCGCGGGCGCTGGCCTTCCGTGACGTATGCACCATTCTGGTGGCGGGCGTGGCTATCCCCATGGCTTTCCAGTGCCTGATGCAGCTGCGGTTGCTGGAGCACGGCGGCGGACTGGTGATGATCCCGCTGGTGGCGGCCTTCTGCTCCGACTCGGCGGCACTGTTCGCCGGAATGGCGCTGGGCAAGCACAAGCTGGCGCCCCGTGTCAGCCCCAAGAAAACCGTCGAGGGCGCTGTGGGCGGCCTGCTGGGCGGTATGCTGGGCATGGTCATCTACCGCATCATCTTCTTCCTTGTGACGGAGGTGCAGCTGAATATCGCGTGGTGCCTGCTGCTGGGCCTTGTGGGCGCGGTCATGGGCCAACTGGGCGATCTGAGCTTCTCCGCCATCAAGCGGGAGTGCGGCGTGAAGGACTACGGCCGCTTGCTGCCGGGCCACGGCGGCGTGCTGGATCGGTTTGACAGCGTGATCTTTGCCTCGCCGCTGGTGTGGCTCATCATCAAGAGTGTTACCCTATATTGAGGAAATCTATCATGACAAAAACCATTGCCCTGCTGGGCAGTACCGGCTCCATCGGGCGACAGACGCTGGAGGTAGTCCGGGAATTGAAGCTGCGGGTGGCCGCGTTGGCGGCCCACGGCAGCGTAGATCTGATGGAAGCACAGGCGCGGGAGTTCGGCCCGCGCCTTGCGGTGCTTTATGACAAGGCTGCGGCGGAGGAGCTGCGGCAGCGTCTGCATGATACGGATATCGAGGTGCTGTCGGGGCCGGAGGGCCTTCTGGCGGCGGCACAGGCGGAGGAGACCGACATGGTGGTGACCGCCGTGGTAGGCAGCGTAGGCTTGGAGCCGACGCTGGCCGCCATCCGCCTTGGACGGCGCATCGCCCTTGCCAACAAGGAGACGCTGGTGTGCGCCGGTGAACTGGTGATGGCCGCCGCGAAGGAATACGGTGCGGACATCGTGCCGGTGGACAGTGAACACTCCGCCATCTTCCAATGCCTGCAGGGCTGCGCCGACCGCCGGGAGATCAAACGGCTGATCCTGACCTGTTCCGGCGGGCCGTTCTTCGGCAAGAGCTACGACGAGCTGGAGACCATGACACCCGCACACGCCCTGAAGCATCCCAACTGGAGCATGGGAGCCAAGATCACCATTGACTCCGCCACACTGATGAACAAGGGATTGGAGGTCATCGAGGCCATGCGCCTTTACGGCCTGCCCTTGGAGCAGGTGGACGCGGTGGTGCACCGGCAGAGCGTCATCCACTCGCTGGTGGAGTTCCGGGACGGGGCCGTGCTGGCCCAGCTGGGTACGCCGGACATGAAGCTGCCCATCCGCTACGCCATGACATGGCCGCAGCGGGCGGCATCGCCGGAGGAGCCGCTGGATCTGCTCTCCTGCGGGGCACTGACCTTCGCACCCATCGACGAGGAGGCCTTCCGCTGCTTTGCCATTGCGCGGCAGTGCGCCAGAGAGGGCGGCACCGCCTGCGCCATCATGAACGCCGCCAACGAGGAGGCGGTGTGGGCGTTTTTGAGGGGTGAAAATTCCTTCAACGGCATCCACCGCACGGTGGAAGCGGCACTGGACAGGGTAACGGTGAAATATCAGCCAAGCCTTGCGGATATACTGGAAGCAGACCGTCTGGCCCGTGAAGCGGCACGGGCGGTACTGTCACGATAAAGGAATTATTGCATTATGACGACCATTGTCTATTTGCTGGTGGCGATCCTCAGCTTCGGCGTTCTCATTGCCGTGCATGAGTTGGGCCACTTTCTGGCGGCCAAGGCCTTTGGCGTGACCGTCAACGAATTTTCCATCGGTATGGGGCCTGCGTTGTGGAAAAAGCAGAAGGGGGAGACCCTTTATGCCCTGCGTGCCATCCCCTGCGGCGGCTTCTGCGCCATGGAGGGCGAGGACGAGGATTCCGACGATCCCCATGCCCTGTACCGGCAGGGCTTCTGGGCCAAGCTGGTGATCTTCGCCGCTGGGGCTTTCATGAATTTCGTCGCGGGGCTGGTGATCCTGCTGCTTCTTTACAGCGGCGCGAAGGCATTCTATGACCCTACTATCACCGCCTTTGCCGACGGCTGCCCGCTGGAATCCGAAAGCGGCTTGCAGGTGGGCGATAAGCTGCTGTCCATCGACGGCGAGCGGGTGTATATGTACTCCGATGTGAGCCTGCTGTTCAGCATGAACCATGACGGCGTATTTGATCTGGTGGTGCAGCGTGACGGCAAAAAGGTCACGCTGACGGACTTCCCCATGGAAAAGGCGGAGTATCTGGATCAGAACGGCAACCCCTACACCGGCTATGGTCTGCTGTTCGGCGTGAAGGAGGCCACGGTAGGCGACCGCATTGCCAACAGCTGGAACAACGCCATGGACTTCGTGCGGCTGGTACGGCTGAGTCTGAAAATGCTGGTGACCGGCGAGGCGGGGCTCCGTGACCTCAGCGGCCCGGTGGGCATCGTGTCCACCATGACGGAGGTGGGCGAGTCGGCGGAGACCGTGGGCGCCGCCATCAGCGATATCGCCTATCTGGTGGCGCTGATCGCCGTGAATCTGGCGGTGATGAACCTGCTGCCGCTGCCGGCGCTGGACGGAGGCAAGATCTTCTTCCTGCTGGTGAATGCCGTCTCCATGGCGCTCATCCGGAAGCAGATCCCCCTGAAATACGAAAACTATATCCACTTCGCGGGTCTGGTGCTGCTGCTGGGACTGATGGCGCTGGTGACCTTCAGCGACGTGTGGAAGTTGTTTACCTGAGAGGATGCGAGAAGCAATGAGCAGACAGATGAAGATCGGCGGCGTGACCATCGGCGGCGGGGCGGAGGTGGCCATCCAGTCCATGTGCAATACCCGCACCGAGGATGTGGCCGCCACCGTGGCACAGATTTTACGTCTGGAGCACTCGGGCTGCGAGATCATCCGCGTGGCGGTCCCCACCATGGAGGCGGCCCGCGCCGTCGGGCAGATCAAAAGGGCCATCCACATCCCGCTGGTGGCGGATATCCACTTCGACTATAAGCTGGCGCTCTGCTGCGCTGCCGAGGGTGTGGATAAAATCCGCATCAACCCCGGCAACATCGGCGCTCAGGAGCGGGTGCGGGCCGTTGCGGAGACCTGCCGGACGCATCATATCCCCATCCGCATCGGCGTCAACGGCGGCTCGCTGGAAAAGCCGCTGCTGGAAAAGTACGGCGGCGTGACGGCACAGGCGCTGGTGGACAGCGCCATGGGCCATGTATGCCTGCTGAACGACTGCGGCTTTGACGACATCTGTCTGTCGGTGAAGTGCTCCCATGTGCCCACCAATATGGCGGCGTATACCATGCTGTCACAGCAGACGGACTATCCCCTGCATCTGGGCGTTACCGAGGCGGGCACGCCGGAGATGGGCGTGCTGAAATCCGCCATCGGCATCGGCGGCCTGTTGTGTCAGGGCATCGGCGACACCATCCGGGTCAGCCTGACCGCCGACCCGGCGGAGGAGATAGTGGCCGCCAAGAGGATATTGCAGGCCATCGGCCTGCGCTGCACGGGGCCGAATCTTATTTCCTGCCCCACCTGCGGCCGGACGAAATATGACATGATCCCCATTGCCCGGGAGGTGGAGCGGCGGCTGCAGGGATGCACCAAGCCCATCACCGTGGCGGTCATGGGCTGCGCCGTCAATGGTCCAGGCGAGGCCAGAAGCGCCGACGTAGGCATCGCCGGCGGCGACGGCGAGGGCCTGTTGTTCCGCAAGGGCGAGATATTGTACAAGGTCCCGCAGGACAGGCTGGTGGACGCCCTGATGGCGGAGATCGAGAAACTGTAAGGTGGTAAATTATGACGGATAAAGTACCGTTTTTTGATTTTTTTGACCGATTCGTGCCGCCCCGTGAGCTGCGGCTGCTGCTGCATGACGCGGCGGTGACCGGTGGCGTGCTGGATCGTGAGAACCGCACCATGGAGCTGGAGATCCAGTGCGGCGAGCAGCTGCCGGATGCCGCGCAGGAGGCGGTGCGCCAGCTGCTGATGCAGGAATATGACCTGCGCCAGCTGCGGCTGATGGTGCAGACACCGCAGGCCGCCGCCAAAAAGGCGGGCGGCGGTGAGGTGCTGATGGGCAAGCCCATCAAGGCCAAGGCCATCCCTATGGTGGGTCTGAACCCCAAAATGGGCGCCATCGTGGTGGAGGGCAAGGTCTTTGCCGCCGAGATGTACGAGACGCGGCGGCCGGGCCAGTGGTGCCTGACCTTCGACATGACCGACTATGCCGGCAGCATTACGGTGCGCAAATACATGGATGAAAAGGAGGCCAAGCCGCTGCTGGGCGTTATCAATCCCGGCATGTGGCTGCGGGTACAGGGCCTTGTAGAACTGACCCGCGACGGCAAGGACGTGCAGCTGCGGCCCCTGAACATTGCCAAGATCAGCCACGAGGGCCGCAAGGACACCAGTCCGGAGAAGCGTGTGGAGCTGCATCTCCACACCCGCATGTCCAACATGGACGCCCTGACCGACACCGCCAGCGTCATCAAGCAGGCGGTGGCATGGGGCCACCCCGCCATTGCCATCACCGACCACGGCGTGGTGCAGTCCTTCCCCGACGCATGGCACAATGCCGGAAAGATCAAGATCCTCTACGGCGTGGAGGGCTACTTCGTCAACAATCTGGACGACCGCATCGCCGTCCACGGTGAGCAGGATCAGCCCTTTGAAGACGAGATCGTCTGCTTCGATATCGAGACCACGGGCCTGAAGGTCACCACCGAGGCCATCACCGAGATCGGCGCGGTGGTGCTGAAAAACGGCCAGATCACCGACACCTTCCAGACCTTCGTGAATCCCCACCGCCGCCTGACGCCGGAGATCATCGGCCTGACCGGCATTACCGACGCCATGCTGGCGGACGCGCCCTCGCTGAAGGAGGCGCTGACGGCGTTTTTGAAGTTCGTGGATGGCCGCCCTCTGGCCGCCCACAACGCGCCCTTCGACATCAGCTTCATCCGGGCAGGGTGCAAAAAGGTGGGTCTGCCATTCGAGCCTACCTATATCGACACGCTGATTTTGGCACAAAACCTGCTGCCGGAGCTGCATAAGTACAAGCTGGACATCGTGGCGGAGCACCTTGACCTGCCCGCCTTCAACCACCACCGGGCGTCGGACGATGCCGGGATGGTGGGTTATATGCTGATCCCCTTCTTTGAGAAGATGCGCAATGAGCTGCACATCGACCGTATCCAGCAGATCAACGGCGAAATGGCGAAGCTGCGGCCCCAAAGCGCCAAGTCAAACCGTTTCCCCAAGCATATCATCATTCTGGCCAAGAACAAGCTGGGATTGAAGCACCTGTATCAGCTGATCAGCGCCTCCAACCTGAAATACTTCCACCGTGTGCCCACCATCCCCAAGACGGAGTTGGTGGCCCACCGGGAGGGGCTGATTATCGGTTCTGCCTGCGAGGCGGGCGAGCTGTTCCGGGCGGTGTCGGAGCACCGGGAATGGGCCGAGCTGAAGCGGATCGCCAGCTTCTATGACTATCTGGAGATCCAGCCCATCTGCAACAACATGTTCATGCTGCGTAACGGCGATGTGCAGTCGGAGGAGGAGCTGCGGGACTTCAACCGCACCATCGTCAAGCTGGGCGAGGAGCTGGGCAAGCCCGTGTGCGCCACCGGCGATGTGCATTTTCAGGAGCCGGAGGATGAGATCTACCGCCATATCCTGCTGGCCAGCAAGAAGTTTGCCGACGCCGACGCGCCGCTGCCCATCTATTTCAAGACCACCGACGAGATGCTGGAGGAGTTCTCCTATCTGGGCGAGGAAAAGGCCCATGAGGTGGTCATCGACAATCCTAGGAAGATCGCCGATCTCATTGAGGAGATCGAGCTGCTGCCGCCGGGACAGCTGTTCCCGCCCCGGCTGGAGAACTCCGAGCAGGAGCTGAATGACCGCGTATGGGCAAAGTGCCACGCCATGTACGGCGAAAACCCGCCGCAGCTGATCGTGGACCGCCTGAACGTGGAGCTGGGCAGTATTCTGGGCAAGTACGACGTGGTGTACATGTCCGCCCAGAAACTGGTGGAGCGGAGCCTTGAAAACGGCTATCTGGTAGGCTCCCGTGGCTCTGTTGGCTCCTCGCTGGTGGCCTATATGTCCGGCATTACCGAGGTGAACTCCCTGCCGCCCCACTACTACTGCCCGAAGTGCCAGTATGTGGAGTTCCAGACCGATCCCCAGTACGGCTGCGGTGCGGATATGCCCGACAAAATGTGCCCCCAATGCGGCACAAAGCTGAAAAAGGACGGCTTTGATATCCCCTTCGAGACCTTCCTTGGCTACGGCGGCGGCAAGGTGCCGGATATCGACCTGAATTTCTCCGGCGAATATCAGGCCAAGGCACACCGCCATGCCATCGAGATGTTCGGCGACACGCAGGTGTTCCGGGCCGGCACCATCGGTACGCTGGCGGAAAAGACCGCCTTCGGCATGGTGAAGAAGTATCTGGAGGAAAAGGGGGAGAACGTCTCCAACGCGGAGATGAACCGCCTGACACAGGGCTGCGTAGGCGTGCGCCGCACCACGGGCCAGCACCCCGGCGGTCTGGTGGTAGTGCCTGACGACATGGATGTGGAGGACTTTACCGCCGTGCAGCATCCCGCCGACGACGCGGGCAGCGACACCATCACCACCCATTTTGAATACCACTGCATGGAGGATAACCTCCTGAAGCTGGACATGCTGGGACACGATGACCCCACCATGATAAAGTACATGGAGGATCTCACCGGCGTCAACGCCAGAGAGATCCCGCTGGACGACCCGGACACCATGTCCATCTTCATCTCCTCCAAGGTGCTGGGGTATGAGGACGACGAGATCCTCGGCCCCACTGGAGCCGTGGCCATCCCGGAGTTCAATACCCGCTTTACCCGCCAGATGCTGGTGGATACCCAGCCCACCAACTTCAACACGCTGGTGCGCCTGTCCGGCTTCTCCCATGGTACTGACGTGTGGCTGGGCAATGCCCGCGAGCTGATCGTTAGCGGCACGGCCACTGTTCTGGAGACGGTGGGCTGCCGTGACGATATCATGCTGTATCTGATCTCCATGGGCCTTGACCCCAAGATGAGCTTCAAGATCATGGAGGCCGTCCGTAAGGGCAAGGTGAAGAAAAAGGGCTTTGAGGACGGCTGGGAGGCGGCCATGCGGGAGCACAACGTGCCCGACTGGTACATCGACTCGCTGGCCAAGATCGGCTATCTGTTCCCCAAGGCCCACGCCGTGGCCTATGTGACCATGGCCTTCCGTATCGCGTGGTTCAAGGTGCATAAGCCGCTGGCCTTCTATGCCACCTTCTTCTCCATTCGCGCCAAGGCCTTCGACGCGGAGTATTGCTGCGCCGGACTGGACGCGGTGAAGCGGAAGATCAAGGAGATCGAAAACAACAAGGATGCCACCAATGTGGAGCAGGATCTGATGGTGACGCTGGAGGTGTGCTATGAGTTCTATCTCAGGGGCTTCCACTTTGACACCATCGACATCTATAAGTCCGACGCTACCCACTTCATCATCACGGAGAACGGCCTGCTGCCGCCCTTTGTGTCGGTGCACGGTCTGGGCGAGGCGGCGGCGCTGGCCACGGTGGAGCAGCGCAAGGGTAAGGACTTCATCTCCATCGAGGAGTTTTCCACCACCTGCAACAAGCTCAGTAAGACCCATATCGAGCAGCTGAAGGCGCTGGGCGCCTTCGCCGGTATGGCGGAGACCAGTCAGGTAAGCTTTTTCTGAAAACAAAATGACCGTCCATAGGCGGTAAAACAGCCAAAAGGCGTGACCGTAAAGGTCACGCCTTTTGGTTTGCAGGGCAAATATGGGAGTTATCAATCACATCCTGATAAATGATAGTGCGCCGATTTCATTCGCCGGAGTCAATCCAGCAGACTTATAAAATGAAATAGCCTTTTCTGTATTGTCTGTCAGTAACTCTATTTGATAAACATCTTCATACTTCTTCAGAGCTGATGTAATCAGTTTTGTACCGATGCCCATTCGTTGATACTTGGGCAGGACAATGATATCCTGTATGAAAAGGATGGTGGCACCATCGCCAACAGCGCGAAGAATACCAACAACCTCCGCATCATGATATGCAGCAAGTACACATAAAGAGTTTTTATAGCCCTCTTTTAACCTTTCTGGATGCTCAAGATAGTTTGTCCATCCTACGCTTTTGTATAGAGCAATGATCTCATTGTGATTGTATTCTTTGTATTCCGATATAACGACATCCATATATGTTTTTTTCTCTGCAATAGGTGTATTTGTGTCAAGCAGCCTTCCGCTTTGCCATCCTGCTTGGCTCCATAGTATCACATGGGAGGATGAAATACAAGAACAGCCACGGCGGTGGGTTCTGGATTTTGACAAAACATTTTGATAAAAGAATTGACAAAATAGCTTCTGTCACGTACACTGTCAATAGTGAAAAATGCGTCGGAAGCAGTGGGGGTCCGGCGGAGGGGAGGCGTGGGAAAATGGCTGCTGGCGTAATATTCGACCTGAAACAGTTGGCTGTGTTTGACGGACCGGGCATACGGCAGACGGTGTTTTTGAAGGGCTGTCCCCTGCGGTGCCGATGGTGCCATAATCCGGAGGGACTGTCGCCTCATCCGCAGCTGATGGTAGGGGCTTCCTGTACCCACTGCGGCCGGTGCAGGGCGGTGTGCCGTCACGAGAGCTGCGTGGCCTGCGGTGAATGTGTGCCGGTGTGTCCGCTGCGCCTGCGGCATATTGCGGGAGAGACGGTCACGGCGGAGGAGCTGGCGGAGCGCCTGCGGCGGGACAGTGCCTACTATGCCGCCTGCGGCGGAGGCGTTACTTTTTCCGGCGGCGAGCCGCTGATGCAGGGGGAATTCCTGCTGGAGGTGCTGGAGCAGATCCCGGAGATGCACACCTGTATTGAGACCTCCGGCTATGCCCCGCAGGATCTGTTTGACAGGGTGACGGAGCGGCTGGACTACATCATCATGGATCTGAAGCTGATGGACAGCGAAGCACACCGGGCTTATACCGGCGTGGACAACGGTCCTATACTGGAAAACGCGCGGCGGCTGTGCCGGGGGAACACGCCATTCACCATTCGTGTGCCGCTGATCCCCGGCGTCAACGACACAGAGCAGAATCTGCGGCAAACGGCCCGGTGGATTGCCGGCGCGAAGAAGCTGGAGAAGGTAGAGCTGCTGCCCTATCATAAAACGGCGGGCGCCAAGTACGCCATGCTGGGACGGGAATACCGCCCCGGCTTTGACGTGGAGCGTCCCGTCCACGCGGCGGCAGAGATCTTTATGGAATATGGAATAAGGAGCAAGGTATTATGACAGACCGCATCGAGAGACTGCGCCGATTCTTCATCGTCGATAAAGCCCACCACGCAGTACGGCGTCCGCCGCTGGCAGAGGATTGTCTGGCGGCAGACTTTGCCCAACGGAAGCTGCCGGATACGGAGCGGGCGGTGGAACGTCTTTGCTTTATGCTGCGGCAGGAGGAGCCTCACCTCTTTCCGAAGGAGCGAATCGCATTTGTCCGCACGCTGCCCAACGTGCCGGAGCTGTTCACGGCGGAGGAGCTGGAGGCCCTGCGCCGGAGCCACTGGATCCACGAGCGGGGCGATGTGAGCAACATCAATGTGGACTACCGACTGCTGCTGGACTGCGGACTGGCGGAGCGCGTGGCACAGCTGCGGCGGCAGCGGCAGGAGCATCCGGAGGCGGCGGACTATATTACCGGCCAGCTGCGGATCCTGCAATGTGTGGAGGAGCTGGCGGAGCGTTACCGTCAGCTGGCGGAGCGGCAGGGCAACACCGTGGTGGCCCAGACACTGGCACGGGTGCCCCGATACGCCCCTCGCACGTTTCTGGAGGCGCTGCAGATGTTCCGCATCCTGCATTTTACCATGTGGCTCGGCGGCAACTATCACAATACGCTGGGTCGGCTGGATCAGTACCTGTACCCCTACTTCATGCATGACCGGGACACTATGACGGAGGAGCAGCTGCTGGAGCAGCTGGAGGAGTTCTTCCTGACCTTTAACCGGGACAGCGACCTGTACCCCGGAATGCAGCAGGGGGACAACGGCCAGAGTCTGGTGCTGGGCGGCCGGAACATGGATGGGACGGATAGCTATAACCAGCTGTCGGAGCTGTGCCTGCGGGCCAGTCTGGAGCTGCGACTTATCGACCCCAAGATCAACCTGCGGGTGCACCGCGACACCCCTCAGTCGGTGTATGTGCTGGGTACCCAGCTGACGAAACAGGGGCTGGGCTTCCCTCAGTATGCCAACGATGACGTGGTGATCCCCGGTCTGCTGGATCTGGGCTATGCGCCGGAGGATGCCTATAACTACGCGGTGGCAGCCTGCTGGGAGTTCATCATCCCCGGCAAGGCCATGGATATCCCCAACATCGCCGCTCTGTCCTTTGCCCGCGCGGCCAACGATGCGATCCACCGGAACCTGATGGACAGCCCCGATTTCTCCACCCTGTGCTGCCATGTGGAGGAGAACATCAATGCGCAGGTGGAGGAGTTGTGCCAGATGACGCGGAACACATATCTGTTTCCGGCACCGTTTTTGTCGCTGATGATGGACAACGGTGGCCATGTGGGACGCGATATCTCTCAGGGCGCGGTGTACAATAACTGCGGTTTCCACGGTACCGGCCTTGCCACGGCGGCGGACAGTCTGGCGGCGGTGAAGTGTCTGGTGTACGATCAGGGGGAGCCGGGCGCGGCGGAGCGGTTGCTGCGGGCGCTGGAGGATAACTTTCGGAAGGATGAGTCTTTGCGCAACCGCCTGCGCTATGAGATGCCCAAGATGGGCAATGACGACGATACGGCGGACAGTCTGGCTGTGTGGCTGCTGGATACCTTTGCCGACGCGGTGCAGGGCCGCCGCAACGACCGCGGCGGCGTGTACCGGGCGGGCACCGGATCGGCCATGTACTACCTGTGGCACGGCAGCGAGCTGGGTACCACGGCGGATGGCCGTCAGGCGGAGGAGGCACTGCCCTGCAACTATTCCCCCAGTCTGTTTGCCCGCTGTCGGGGGCCGGTGTCGCTGCTGAAATCCTTTGCCAAGCCCCACCTGCGCCGGGTCATCAACGGCGGTCCCCTGACGCTGGAGCTGCACGATACCCTCTTCCGTACGGAGGAGAGCGTAGAGAAGGTGGCGCTGCTGGTGCGCTCCTTCATGGAGATGGGAGGACACCAGCTGCAGCTGAACGCCGTGAACCGCGATACTCTGCTGGATGCCCAGCGCCATCCGGAGCAATACCGGAACCTGATCGTCCGGGTGTGGGGATGGAGCGGCTACTTTGTGGAGCTGGACCGTGCCTATCAGGATCATATCATTCAGCGAATGGAATTGCAGATATAACAGGAGGAGTCCTATGAACGGAAAGAGCATTTTTGACGCGGCCTTTGGCCGTTATGGCCGGGTGCTGACCGGCACGGACACTGCGGAGCTCTGCGGCCTGCTGCGGCAGTACGACGACCCCGCTGGCGTGACATATCTGGCCTCCCAGCCGCAGCTGGAAGCGCTGGACATCGCCGCCTGTCTGCAGAACGAGGTGTTCGGCCAGATGCCGGTGCAGGTGGGCGTGTGCTATGGCGTCAACAGCCGGATGGACGCCATGGAGTACCACAAGTGCTCCGAGATCAACGTCGCCGCCGAGGATCAGCTGCTGTTTCTGGGCTGCCGGCAGGATATCACCGACCGGCAGACCTATGACACCAGCCGGGCGGAGCTGTTCTTCGTTCCGGCGGGCACTATGTACGAGATGTACGCCACCACCCTGCATTACGCCCCTTGTGGCGTGGCGGGCCACCCTTTTCGGTGCGCCATCGTGCTGCCCCAGGGAACCAATACGGCGCTGGAGGGTGTCCCGACCGATTCGCTGCTGACCGCTAAGAACAAATGGCTCATCGGTCATCCAGAGGCGGGACTGCCTCAGGGGACATGGCTGGGTCTGGTGGGGGAGAACCGCACCGCCGCCGAGTGGGAGGCGTGACCGCCATGGACATACCTCTGGAACAGGTCTGGGCAGCACTGGACTCGCTGCTGGACTATGCGCAGCAGCGTGAGCTGCTGTGTGATGACGATCGGATCTATGCCCGCAACCTGATGCTGGGCGATCTGGGGTTGGAGCAGTATGTGCCCCAGTCCCAGCGTCTGCCGTTCCCCGACTGCCTGGAGCAGCTATGCCGCTTTGGCGTGCAGCAGGGGTTATGCGGAGATACCGTGGCCCAGCGGGATTTGCTGGATACCCGCCTGATGGGACTGCTGACTCCACCGCCCTCTCAGGTGATCGCTCGCTTCCGCCGATTGTATGAACAGGAACCCCGCGCTGCCACCGATTACCTCTACCGGCTCAGTCAGGACTGCCACTATATCCGCCGGGACCGCATTGCCCGCGACGTTCGCTGGCAGGCGGATACCCCTTGCGGAGCGCTGGAGCTGTCCATTAACCTGTCCAAGCCAGAGAAGGATCCACGCGATATTGCCGCCGCCGGCGCACGGAGGGCCACCGGCTATCCCGCCTGCCAGCTGTGTGTGGAGAACGAGGGCTACAGTGGTCGCGCAGGACATCCCGCGCGGCAGAACCTGCGGATCATCCCCCTGACGCTGGCGGGTGAGTCGTGGGGTCTGCAATATTCCCCCTACGTGTACTATGACCAGCACTGCATCGTGATGAACCGCCGCCATGTGCCCATGGTGATCGACGGGACGGTGTTCCGTAAGCTGTTCGCCTTTGTGGAGCAGTTTCCTCATTATTTCATCGGCTCCAACGCTGATCTGCCTATCGTGGGGGGCAGCATACTCAGCCACGAGCATTTTCAGGGCGGCTGCCATACCTTCCCCATGGAGCGGGCGGCGGAGGAGCAGACCTTCACCGTGAGGGGCTTTGACGACGTGCACTGTGCCGTGCTGTGCTATCCCATGACGGTGCTGCGCCTGCGGGGGCAAGACGCCGAGGCGGCCTGCCGTCTGGCGGAGAAGATCCTGACGGTGTGGCGCGGCTACTCCGACCCGCAGGCTATGGTGCTGGCGGAGACGAATGGTGTGCCCCACCATACCATTACCCCCATTGCCCGGCTGCGGCAGGGGCAATATGAGCTGGATCTGGTGCTGCGCAGCAATCTCGCCACACCGGAGTATCCCATGGGGCTGTATCACCCCCATCCGGAGCTGCACCATATCAAAAAGGAGAACATCGGTCTTATTGAGGTGATGGGGCTGGCGGTGCTGCCGGGGCGGCTGAAGGGTGAGCTGCAGGCGTTGAAGGAGACGCTGCTGGCAGGCCGCTCTCCGGCAGAGGATCCGGCGCTGGCGCCCCATGCCCCGTGGGCGGCGGAGATGCTGTCCCGTCATCCGGAGTGGAACGCCGCCACCGCAGACGACATTCTGCGCCATGAGGTGGGACAGGTATTTTACCGCGTGCTGGAGTGCGCCGGTGTGTATTCCTGTACTCCGGCGGGGAGAACGGCGCTGGGCCGCTTTCTGGCCACATTGAATAAGGAGTAAGCTATGGATCGAGAATTGACCTTTTCCGCCCCCGGCCGGGTGGAGATCAGCGGCAACCATACCGACCACCAGTGGGGCTGTGTGCTGGCGGCGGCGATCGACCTGAACACGCAGGCCCGCGTGCGGCCCAACGGGGAGGGCGTCATCCGCCTGAATTCGCAGGGGTTTGCGCCGGTGCAGGTGCGGCTGGATGAGCTGGTTCCCAGAGAGACGGAGAAAAACACCACCGCTGCCATCGTCCGCGGCATGGCCGCGGCATTTGCACAGCGAGGCGTGACTCTGACGGGGTTTGATGCCGATGTGACCTCCACGGTGCTGCCCGGCTCCGGCCTGTCTAGTTCCGCCGCCTTCGAGGTGATGATGGGCCGCATTTTCAACGGCCTGTGCTGTCAAAACACAGTGTCTCCCGTGGAGATCGCTAAGATGGGCCAGTGGGTGGAGAATACCTATTTTGGCAAGCCCTGCGGACTGATGGATCAGATGGCCTCCAGCGTGGGGGGTCTGGTGTACATCGACTTCGCCGACCCGACTGATCCGGTGGTGAAACGGGTGGACTATGACTTTTCCGCCTGCGGCTATGTGATGTGCGTTATCGACAGCGGTGCCGACCACGCCGACCTGACAGCGGAGTACGCCGCCATCCCGCAGGAGCTGGCGCAGGTGTGCCGCCTGTTCGGCTGCCAGACTTTGCGTCAGGTACCGGAGGCGGACTTCTACGCCCGCCTGCCTCAGGTGCGTCAGGCCGCCGGAGACCGTGCGGCCCTGCGGGCCATGCACGTCTATGAGGAGAACCGCCGGGTGGCCGCACAGGTGGCGGCTCTGAAGGCGGGGGACTTCTCCAAGTTCCTGTGTCTGATGGAGCAGTCCGGCCGATCCTCGTGGATGTACCTGCAAAACGTGATACCCCAGGGGAATGTTCTGGGACAACAGATGGCGATGACCATCGCGCTGGGCCGCACGCTGCTGGCTGGCCGCGGTGCAGTGCGCGTCCATGGCGGCGGCTTCGCCGGTACGGCGCTGGCCTTTGTCCCTGCCGACCAATGGTTCCGTTTCCGCGACGGTATGGAGGTGGTGCTGGGCCGTGGCGCCTGCCACCCTTTGACCATTCAGTAATAGGATAAAAATGAAAGGCCCCTGCCGATCGGCAGGGGTCTTTCATGATTTCAGGAGATATCAACCCTCCGTCACGCCGAAGGCGTAGCGGATGTTCAGCGTGTAGGTCTCACCCTTGCGGCACAGGGGAGAGGCGTAGGCGGGGCAGTTTGTGGCGTTGGGGATATTGCCGGGCTGCAGACACACGCCGGTGTAGCCGCTGCCATAGGTGCCACCGTTTTTGCTGGGCTCCGGATCACGTCCGGCGGGGGTGTACAGCACCATGCCGGGTGCGTCGGACCACACCTGCATCCGTCGACCGTTCTCCGCGCAGGACAGCTCCGCGTTCATCTGCATCCCGTTCTGGTCGAAGATGTAGTAGGTGTCGTATCCGGCGGGCTGCTGGGCAAAGAAGCCGGGATCGGAGTCCATGGCCTGCCGCAGCGTGCGGGCGGAGGTGAAGTCCTCCGGCGTGCCGCTGACGTTCTTCACGGAGCCATCGGCGGCGCCGACAGGGGACTTGCCGGTGCAGCAGGGGGTGGTGATGCGCAGCGTCAGGTCCCGGGCATCCAGTCCGGACAGGTTGAAGTAGCAGTGGTTGGTGGGGCCGACGATGGTGGTCTCGTGGGCGGTCATGGCGATGGTCAGCCGCAGGCAGTGGTCATCGCCGAAGGTGTAGGTCACGGTCACGTCCATCTGGTCGCCAAAGCCGCCTTCGCCCTGATCCAACAGGGTAAAGGTCACGGTGTCGTCGCCTGTGCACTGGCCGTTGAAAAGCTTGTGGGCATAGTTGCCGCTGGCGCCGTGGCAGAAGTCCTCGCCCAGATTCTGCTCCAGTTGGTGGGGCTTTCCGTCGATCATGCACTTGCCGCCGGGCACACGGCCGGAGTAGCGGCCGATGATGCTGCCCATATAGGTGCACTGGGCAATGGCATCGCCGGGGGCACCCAGCACTACGTCACCCAGCTTGCCGTCCTTGTCCAGCACGGTCACATCGTGGATGGTGGCGCCGAAGTCCAGCAATCCGGCGGACTCGCCGAAGCGGTTGGTGATGGTATAGCGGCTGACCTCGCTGCCATCCGGCAGCTTGCCGAAAAGTTCCTTGGAAACCATATGATTGCTCCTTTCGCAGGCCTGCGGCCTGACTGATGGTGGGTATGGTAAAGAGAAAAGAGAGGGGCGCCCGATACGTGCGGAGGGCATCTCCGGCGTACCGGGCGTCCGAGAAGCGGAAAGGCAAATCAAATATCGTGATACTTGTGGGACACGTGATCGGGGCGGGCGATACGCAGAATGTCGTACCACTGCTCGCGGCTCATATCCAACTCCAGCGCCTTCACGGCCCGCAGTACGCGCTCCTTCTTGCCGGTGCCGGTAACGGGCACCACCTTCACAGGCAGGCGGTACAGCCATGCGTACAGCACCTCGTCCAGCGTCTCCGCGCCCAGCTCCTGCTGGATCTCACGCAGTACCTCCACCGTGGCCAGATCATCCTTGCTGAGATCCTTACGGTACAGCGCGCCGCCGCAGGCGGGGGAGTAGGCCATCAGCGGCATCTTGCGGCGCAGGGCGTCCTCTTGGGTGCCATCGGCCAAAAAGTCCATGCACTTGACGCTCATCTTGATCTGATTGGTGACAAAGGGGATGTCGGTATAGGCCTCCAGCGCGGCGATCTGCTCCGGCAGGAAGTTGGACAGGCCAAAGTTCTTCACCTTGCCCTCGTCCCGCAGCTGGGCCAGCGTCTCCGCCACCTCCGCCGGATCCATCAGCGGGCAGGGACGGTGCAGCAGGTACAGATCCAGCGACTCCACGCCCAGCCGCCGCAGCGAGGCATTGCAGGCTGACAGAATGTAGTCCTTGGACAGGTTGTAGGATTCACTGACAAAATAGGGGCGGCGAAGCTTGTCATAGACGATGCAGCCCTTGCTGATGATCTCGATCTTATCCCGGATAGAGGGCTCCAGCGCCAGCATCTGGCCAAACAACTCCTCGCAGCCACCGCCGCCATAGATATCCGCCAGATCAAAGGTGGTCAGACCCAGATCGATGTATTCCTTCACCCGATCCAGCAGGCCGCGGGCGTCCACGCCCCAGTCCAGCAGGTTCATGGTGCCGATGGCCACAGGGGCCACGGTCAGCTTTTCACCAAAACGTACTCGCTCCATGGGCACGCTCCTTACAGAATGCTCTGGGCCAGCAGCCGCATCTTGTGCTCGGCATAGGCGGCCAGATCCACATAGGCGGGGGCGTACAGGTTGGCAACGGAGTAGTTGAAGCCCGGCTGCTGCTGCACGGCGGCAGTGGCCTTGC
The DNA here is from genome assembly GCA_963640475.1 of bacterium. Lineage (GTDB taxonomy): Bacteria > Bacillota > Clostridia > Oscillospirales > Oscillospiraceae > Vescimonas. The sequence continues at coordinate 42,539 of CAVHYW010000006.1, forward strand.
CAACGGTCTTCACCAGATCGGTGGCCAGATTCAGCTTGGTGATGCCGTACTGCACGGCCTCGGCCACCTTATCCTCCGGCGTGCCGGAACCGCCGTGCATCACCAGAGGGATGGAGACCTTCTCGGAGATGGTCTTCAGCCGGGGAATGTTGATCTTGGGGGGGAAGCGGTACTCGCCGTGGACGGTGCCGATGGACAGCGCCAGAATATCCACGCCGGTCTGGGCCACGAACTTGGCGGCCTCGTCAGGATCGGTCTGCATGGCCTCCGCCTCGTTGACGGACAGCTTCTGCTCGCAGCCGGCGATGCGGCCCAGCTCGCCCTCGACGGACACACCGGCCTTGTGGGCGTACTCCACCACGCGGGCGGTGCGCTCTACGTTCTCCTCAAAGGGATAGGAGGAGGCATCGATCATCACGGAGCGGAAGCCCGCGTCGATGGCCCGCTGGATGCTCTCGAACTCACGGAAGTGGTCGGCGTGCAGGATCACGGGCACGTCCACGTTCTCGGCGATGGTGCGGGCGGCGGCCACGGCGTTCTTCTCGCCGCCGAAGAACTTCACCTCGGCGTCGCCAATGATGTACAGCATGGGCAGGTTCAGCTTCTGCGCCACCTCGGCAATGGCCATGCCGTAGGCATAGGTCCACAGGCAGAAACCGCCCAGCGCGTAGTGTCTGGCTCTGGCGGCAGCCAGATAATCCTGCAAAGGCATCAAATCTTTCATGGTAATATCTCCTTATTAAATATGTAGCGATAGCTCTTATTTGTTCTGATTCAGAAGCTCCAGCACCTGGGACTTGTCCCGCAGCGCGCCCTCACCTCCGGGGCCGGTCACGCTGACAGCGGCGGTGGCGTTGGCGTAGCGGGCGGCCTCGAACAGATCCAGTCCCTCCAGCAGTCCGGCCATAAAGCCGCCCACGAAGTTGTCCCCGGCACCGGTGGTGTCACTGACATGGGGTACCGTAAAGGCGGGTACGATCCGGGCCGTGACGCCGTCGGTCACATAGCAGCCCTCCTCGCCCAGTTTGATGATAAGGTTGCGGCAGCCCCGCGCCATCAGCAGCCGTGCCATCACGGCAGGTTCCGTCTCGCCGGTCAGATACTCGGCCTCCACCTGACTGGGGATGAAGTAGTCGGTCTCCGGCAGGCAGCGCAGCACCGTCTCTGCACCCTGATGATAGGAGTCGTTGGCGCAGTCGGCCACGGTCAGCGCACCCGCCTCGCGGGCGGCATGAAAGATGCGGGGCATCTCCTGATCCAGTTCCGGCAGTACCAGAAAGCTGCCATAGCTGACGATCTTTGCCTTCGTCACCACCGACAGGTCGAAATCCCGGGGTGACAGGGTGCGGTTGTTGCTGCCCAGACGGCCCAGAAAGTGCCGGTCGCCGTTGGGCCGCACCAGCGCGAAGGTCAGGGACATGGTGTCTGTCTCCGAGCGGGTCACATAGCTGGTGTCCACCCCCGCTTTTTTCAGCACATCCACGCAGTAGTCGCTGAAAGCGTCGGTACACAGCTTGCCTACCACGGTGGTCTTCCAGCCCAGCCGCTGGGCAGCGATGGCGCTCAGCATGGCGCCGCCTCCCACGGAGATGCCTACCTCCTCCAGTACGGTGGTATCGCGGGTAAACACGGACTCATCCACCGTCCGCAGGATCATGTCATAGGCCAGCGTGCCGATGACCGCGATGTCGAATTGCTTGTCCATAGAAGCTCCTTTTGCCTGTCTCCGGGGCCGGTGAAAAGGGCCGGCAGACGATATCGCCTGCCGGCCCGCTTTCCGCACGGCCCGGCGGCAGCGCGGTGTGTTACATGATGGGGTAGCCGGCGGCCAGATAGATGTTGTACCAGTCCTCGTAGGTCAGCTCGATATTGCAGGCCTTGCAGCAGTCATTGAACCGCTCGATGCGGGTGGTGCCGCACACCACCTGCATATCGGCGGGGTGACGCAGGATCCATGCAATAGCGATGGTGGTCTTATTGACGCCGTACTTGTCGGCCACCTTCTGCATGGCATCGTTGACCTCTTGGTACTTGGGGTTGTCGATAAACACGCCGTCGATAAAGCCATACTGGAAGGGGGACCATGCCTGAATGGTGATGTCCTTCAGGCGGCAATAGTTCAGCACGCCGCAGTCACGGTCCACAGCATAGAAGTCGTGGTTGTTGGTGGCGATGGGCTGTACGCACATATCGGCGTGGGCGATACTGAACTGCATCTGGTTCACCTCAATGGGTACGGAGCAGTACTTCTGCAGCAGCTCGATGCCATAGGGCACGTCGTTGCTGACGCCGAAGTGCAGCACCTTGCCCTCGCGCTTCATGATGTCAAAGGCCTCGGCCACTTCCTCCGGGCGGAACAGAGCGTCCACACGGTGCAGCAGGAAGTAGTCCAGATGGTCAGTCTGCAGACGGCTCAGGGAGGCGTCCAGCGTCTTCAGCAGGTGCTCCTTGGAATAGTTGTGATAGGGACGGCCGTCGGGATAGAAGGTGATGCCGCCCTTGGACTGCAGCACCAGCTTGTCACGCAGGCCGGGATTTTCGGCAAAGGTCTTGCCGATGATGCTTTCCACCAGGCCCTCCGGCTTGCCGTAGCAGTTGGCGGTGTCCACAAAGTTGGTGCCGTTTTCCAGATCGTTGTGGAACATGGCGGCCACTTCGTTGGTGGTCAGGCGGTCAAAGCGCATGGTGCCCTGAATGATGGCGGGCACGGGGATCTTGTTCTGGCCCAAAAGGATCGTTTTCATCGTGAAACCTCCATTAAAATGTGTGATGATTGGTGGTTGCTGTCAGATCTTCACCGCGCCGGCGGTCATGCCGGAGATGAAGTATTTCTGGAAGAACAGGGCGATGATGATGACCGGCAGGGAGCCGAGGATGCTCATGGCCATGATCTGATTCCATTCAAAGGCATATTGTCCCATCAGCGACGCGATACCGATGGGGATGGTGCGGATCTCATTGCTCTTGGTCAGCGTCAGAGCGTAAAGATATTCATTCCAGCACTGGATAAAGGTGTACAGTCCCACAGACACCAGACTGGGAATGCAGGAGGGGACCAGCACCCGCCACAGTGCCTTGAAGCGGGAGCCGCCATCAATAAGAACGGCCTCGTCCAGTTCCTTGGGCAGGGTGTTCAGATAGCCCGTCAGCATCAGTATGGCATAGGGCAGTGTGAACACCACATAGGTGGCGATCAGGGCCAGATACGAATCGTAGATCCGCAGCTTGACCACCAGTACCAGATACGGGATCAGCAGCGTGATGGGCGGCACCGCCTGTACGCTGATAATGATCGTGTTGATGATTTTCTTGCCGGGGAAGTCAAAGCGGCTGAAGCTATAGGCCGCCAGCAGGGCGATGGCCAGTGTAACGACCACGACGATCCCGGCAATGGCATAGGAATTCAGGAAGAAGCGCAGCTTTGCGGGGTCGGACAGCACTTCCTTGTACGCGGTGAAGCTGAAGCTCTCGTCTACCAGTTTCGGCGGTACCGCGAAGATGTTGGCGTTGGATTTCAGCGAGCTGGATACCAGCCACAGGATGGGCAGCCCTGAGAACAGCGCTGCCACGATCAGGGCGATCCACAGCGCGATGCGCTTTCCGGGTTTCGTTTTCATAGATCGCTCCTTTCTCAGTCGGTCCGGGTCTGGTTTCGCACGTAGAAGATGGCCAGGATCACGCAGGCCAGCAGGATGATCACCGCTGCGGCGGACGCCTGAGCGTATTGATATTCCATAAAGGCCGTGGTGTATACGTAGGTACTCATCATCTCCGTGGCGTGAGAGGGGCCGCCCGCTGTCAGCAGCCAGATCAGAGAGAAATTCTGGGTGGTCCAGATGAAGTCCAGCATGGCGATGCTGATCAGAATGGGCTTCAGCTGGGGCAGAGTGATGTGAAAGAATTGCTGCACCGGACGGGCACCATCAATGGCAGCCGCCTCGTACAGGTTGCCGGAGATGCCCTGCAGACCCGCCAGAATGCTAATCATGTAGAAGGGATAGCCCGCCCAGATGTTGATGAAGGTCAGTACACCCAGCACGATGCTGCGGTCGCTGAGCCAGGAGATCTTTTCGCTGATGATGTGGGCGTTGACCAGCAGGTAGTTGACGATGCCGTTGGGGTTCAGCAGCAGCTTCCACAGGATCGCGATGACCGTGGCGTTGAACATCCACGGCAGCAGATAGATCACGCGGAAGATAGCCTTGGGCGTGGGCCGCAGGCACTTGGCGTTGACCATCAGGGCCAGCGTCATGCCGATGACCAGATGAAATACCACGTTGCATACCACGAACACTGCGGTATTCTTCATGGATTTCAGAAAGACCGGGTCGGTCAAGACCTCTATATAGTTTTGCAGCCCCACCCACTGCGGGTGCGGTTTGATAAGAACGTTATCAAAGAAAGAATATCCGATCACCAGGATGATGGGGACGAACAGCAGCGCCAACATCAGCAGCATCACCGGCGACAGATAGCCGTAGGGCCGAAGGCTGCGCTGAAGTCGCGCAACGGCCGGATGATCGTGTTTGAAGTTTTTCAGTTGCATAGTGGTTACCTTTCCGTTCCGGTTGCGTCTGCGGCAGAGGGTGAGATGCGCCGCTCCGCTTCCGTGGGGGCACAGGCCCCACGGAAGCGGTGTTGGCGGTTATTGTGAAGTCAGAGCAGCTGAGAAGCAGCGATCAGCCCTGATAGGCCTTGTCGAACTCGGCCTGAGTGTGCTGCAGCATAGCGTCAGCACTGTCATACTCGCCATCGATGTACATGATCAGATCCTCGTCCAGAACCTTCATCAGAGCCTCGGCGGTGGGCAGGGAGTAGAACTCGGCCTTACCGGCGGTGGTCTTGTTGATCTCCTGAATGGACTGGAAGGCAGCGGAGGTGTCGGTGTACACAGGCTCGGCCTTGGCATTCACGGCGAAGCCACCGGCGTGGGTGCACAGATCGGCGTTCACATCAGCGCCCAGCAGATAGGCGATGAACTTGGCGGCTTCCTGAGGATGCTCGCTGTTGGCGGCAATACCGCAGGCCCAGTTGTTGGCGCGCATATAGCTGGGGCCGTCATAACCGTCCTGACTGGGCATATTCATGTAAACCACGTCCATGTCGGGAGCCTGCTCGCGGATGTTGGTCAGGTGTGCCACGGAGTCGGGCATGAAGGCCACACGGCCGTTAACGAACTCTTCCACCTTGTCGGCATCGGTCATGGTGAACAGGCCGGGGGAGACGACGTTGTTGTCAAACAGGGACTTGTAGAAATCCACGGTGTCGGTGAACACCTTGTTGCCAGCCAGATTGGGGCTGCCGTCGGCATTCAGGATGGAGCAGCCGGAGTTCCACGCGAAAGCGGCGAAATACTCCATGCAGGTGGCGTTGTCGGTGCTCATGTTCATGGCAAAGCCATACACGTTGTTGGCGGGATCGGTCACAGTCTTGCAGACATCCAGAAATTCAGACCAGATGGTGGGCAGCTCATTGATGCCCTTGGCGGTCAGGATGTCACGGTTCACGGCCATCAGGCAGGGGAAGATGACCAGAGGCTGTGCATACACAGTGCCGTTAACGGTGGTCTGCATGGACACGTCAGCGGTGTCAAAGCCGATCTCGGTGAACAGCGCGCCCAGATCAGCCAGGTTGCCCTGAGTGGCGTAGTCGTAGATCCAGGAACCGTCCAGTGCCACGATGTCGGCCATGGTGCCGGCCACGGCGCTGGCCTGCAGCTGGGTCTTGGTGTCGGCATAGGGCTGGCTCAGCAGGTTGACCTTGATGCCGGTCTCGGCATAGAAAGCGTCACAAACGCTCTGCAGATAGCCGGCTTCCATCTCGTTGTCGAACCACTGCTGGAATTCCAACACGACTTCGCCGGTGTTGTCCTCATTGCTGGGGGTGCCATTGTTGCCGCCGCCGCAGCCTGCAAACAGGCAGACCATCATAGCGGCAGAAAGAAGCAGCGCGATTACTTTTTTCATGGTGTTCTCCTCCGTTTTTTAGTTTCATCGAAAAGCACGCTCTTTTGGTGTTCCTCGATGATGTTACCACAATTATATTTTCACAGTCAATATTTGTCAAGCGCATTTACAATAGAAAATGGCGCTTGACAGAATTTGCTGAAAACCAAAAATATATCATAAATTTCGCAAAACAGCTTTAAAAATAAGCGGAATATGTAAAAAATACAGAATTTCTTGCGTTTTCATGCTGTGTGTGCAATTCTCTGAAATTGAGCGATAATTTTTGTGCACTTTTCCATAAGGGAAAAATTGCACGTTTCGTTGCAATTTGAAAAAACTGTTTTATAATATTTCTTGCTATCAATATTTACCTGAAGAGGGGAGGAAAATTATGGAGCAATACATTGCGGCCGGCTTTCAAAATACCGTGGACTTTGAGCTGGAGTGGGACCAGCTGCGTTTGGAAGAGTTGATTCGGCAGGAGAACATCCGCCGGGAGGAGATCAGTGTGGTTTGTCCCATACAGAGTCAGCGGGACCTGCTGCGTACGCTGCTGAGCCATATGGCCGGCGGCACCGGAAGCGAATGTCTGGCCAGCTCCAGTCAAATCACACGTGGGTTTGCCCAGCATTTTCACTATAAGGTGACACTGGGCGGCACGGCGGTACGGGCGGCCATGGCGTTGGAAAAGATCGGCTACCGCAGCGTGATCCACGCTTGCAGCCTCAATAAGCATTTTCGCCGCCTGATTCCCCAACAGGTGCAGTGGGTGGCCAGTGTGCCGGACGAGGGAGAGGACTTTCATCCCCATGTGATTCTGCAATACCCCGCCAACGCCCATATTCAGGTGGGGGACATTGACTTGACCACTCAGCGGCCCAATCGCGTCATATTCGCCTACGATCCCCCCAGCGTTACCCTGCATATTACCGAGGATTTTGGCCAACAAGTGCGCCACGCTCCGGTATTTCTGGCGGCCAGCTTCAATATTATCAAGGAAGAGTCCGTGCTGCGTCAGCGGCTGGCCGCTGCCATTCGCATCATCGACCAGCTGCCTATTCCCCGCGTGGTGGTGATGGAGGATGCCTGTTTTGAGGATCCCGCCATGCAGCGTCTGGTGGCCGAGACGCTGGCTCCTCATCTGGATGTGTTCAGTATGAACGAGGATGAGCTGCAGTCTCGTCTGGGGCGCTCTGTGGATGTCCGTTCACCCCAGCAGGTGGCGCAGGCGGTCCTGGAGGTATATGAGCAGCTGAATGTGTCCACCATCGTGTGCCACAGTGCCTATTGGGCGTTGGCCTATGGAAAGCCTGTGGTGGGTATGGCGCAGGCACTGCAGGCCGGTGTGTCCATGGCGGCCACGCGATTCCGTCTGGGGGATAACTATGACTGGGCGGACTATCAGGAGACCATGGCACTGCCGCCCCGCGGCTGGGCGGTGGAATTTGCCGCGCAGCTGGAGTCCCTGCTGGGGCAAAAGCTGATTTGCGTGCCCGGCAAGGATTTGGATCACATCGCTCACCCTGTGACCATCGGTTTGGGCGACGCATTTATCGGCGGTATGCTGCCCGCCTTTTTAACGGAGGAGCAGCGTTATCTGGCAGAGTTTTGAGAAAGCCGAAAACAACAAGTGAACGAAAAAAGACCGCTGTTAGCGGTCTTTTTTCATGAAGAATGGAACGTGAATAATTGCGGTATGCCGCCGCACGATAAATGCGCAGAGACTCTTACAGCGGAGGTGATGCCATTTAGATCCGCTTCGCGTTAATCAGAGTAGAGGTGCGGTAATATCGGTCCAGACACTCCTGATCCTTCCGCATCACGCACATCAGATACAGACAGTCGATCACTGAATACTGGGGCAGGTTCTCGGACCCCGGTTCATAGCAGGTGGCCTGCGAGGGCTTGGAAAAGCTGCAATAGTTAAACCCTGTCAAAATGGTGTGATCCGCCGCCATATCCACTGGCGAACCCTTCACGCTGGTGATGGCCACGGTGGGCAGTCCTTGCTCCCGCGCCATGGTCAGCCCCTCTGCCACAGTGGGTGAATGCCCCATGTTGCTGATACCAACCACCAGATCGCCGGGCTTCGCCATACACACGGCAGGGATGGTGTTGTGAAAACCGGCGGGGCTGCTGCATAGTATTCCGATGCGGGAGAACCGGGAGCAGGCGCTCTCTGCCGCCAGATGGGAGTATCCCTCTCCCAGAAAGATTACCTGCCGTGCGCCGTTGATCAGCTCCGCTACTTTTTCCATCAGCGGAAAATCCATCAGCGATAATGTGTCGTTCAGCATCTCAATCTCGCTGCCAATCACATAGCGACATACGCTCTCCGGATCCTGCCGGTTGGGAAAACCACCGGCATACAGCATGGCGTGGCTGCTGGGCGAGGTCATGGCGGGATTTGCCTGCTTCTCCTGCAAAAATCGCTGGATCGAGGCGGAAAAAGCCTTATAGTTCTCAAATCCCAGCATTTGCACGAACCGAGTCACCGTGGCGTTGCTGACGCCGCTGGCTGCTGCCAGCTCACCGATGGTCATGCGGCAGGACTCCGCCCGCCGAGACAGCAGCACATCGGCAATCTGCTTCATGGCGGGGTTCATTTGAACGTAGTTCAGCTTGATCAACAAAAAGGGGTCGGCGTGCAGATTGGTCATGCCAGTTCCTCTCCTTCATTCTCTGTGTTTTATTCCACGCATTCTATCAAAAAATGTTACTTTTTAGTGTAAGCTATCCGCAAAGGATTGTCAATATATCCTTTGCGGGCTTTACGTAAAAATTTCAAGCATAATTTTCATAAAATGCGACAAAGAAAAAATTTCAAGAATTGGAAAATTGAGAAAATATGCAAAAACAAGACTGTTTCATCATATTTCAATGCGATTTTGTAAAATAAAGCACATGTACACTTAGCTTTATGGAAAAAATATTTTGGCAATGCACTTGACAATATCGAACCGTGTAAATATAATAAGCGCGTAAAAGTATAACGATACCCGTCGTGCCATAGACGGTACGCCTGCCGGATGTCTATGGCACAGTGAAAATGAAGGAGGAACCTACTCATGTTGATGAATATGAAATCCCTGTTGGCGGTGGCCAATGCCCACAACTTTGCTGTTCCTGCGTTCAATACCCCTACGGGCATGATGATGCGCGGCATTCTGGAGGCCAGCGAGGAGATGAATGCCCCCGTCATTATCGAGGTGCACCCCGATGAGTTGGCGCTGGCCCGTCCGTCCTTTATTACGGCGCTGGTGGAGGAGGCTCACAAGGCCAAGGTTCCCGTGTGCATCCACATGGATCACGCTTCCACACTGGACCAGATCATGCTGGCCATCCAGTGTGGTTATACCTCCGTGATGATCGATGCCTCCTCCAAGCCCTTTGAGGAGAACGTGGCCCTGACCCGCGAAGTCTGCCGCATCGCCCACGCCGTGGACGTTTCCGTCGAGGCCGAGCTGGGCACCATCGGCACCACCGCCCAGAGCATGACCACCACCTCCAGCACCGAGATCCATTATACCGAGCCGGAGGAGGCCGCCCGCTTCGTGGCCGAGACCGGCGTGGATACCCTGGCCATCGCCATCGGCACCTGCCACGGCATCTATCCCAAGGGCATGGTGCCTACCCTGCAGATCCAGCGGCTGAAGGACATCAAGAAGGTCGTCCCCATTCCTCTGGTACTCCATGGCGGCTCTGCCAACAAGGACGAGGAGATCGCTGAGGCTGCCCGCTGCGGTATCAACAAGATCAACATCTCCAGCGACATCAAGGATCCCTTCTATCAGAAATGCCGCGAGGTGCTGCAGGATCCCTACATCCGTGAACCCGGTGACATCTATCCGCCCTGCATCGAGGTGATGAAAGAGGTCATCCGCCACAAGTTCGATCTGCTGGGTACCACCGGTAAGGCACCGCTGTACTATCCTCCCATCAAAGACTGATATCTGATTGTTGATTGATCCCTATTCTACACAAAGGAAGCACGCCCCGTCCATCGGACGAGGCGTGCTTTCTTTATGTAGGTTACCATCTGGCAGCGAACAGGGCGGCACCACAGGCTGCTTCCTCCTGATTCACCGCCATGTGCAGCGGCAGACCGAAGGCCTGCTCCATGGCGCGGCGCAGCTGACGGTTCAGCCGCAGGCCGTTGCCGGAGCCGTAGAGGGGCAACGGTGTCCCCCCGGCGGAGAGATATCGGCCATACATCTCCCGCAGTTCCTCCGCCATGCCCTGAGCCATGCCCTTCAGGAAGCCAGCTGGCGTAAAGTTGTCAGGACTCAGTTCGGCGATGGTACCCCGCAGCGTGGGGTCGGCGCGGGTACCCTGAAACAGCGGCGTAACGGTGGGCGGTACCATATCCTCCGGCGCCTGCTCCAATGCCCGTTCCATGGCGGCATAGCAGCTGTCTGCCGGCTGTCCGGTGACCAGCTCTGCGGTCTCCCGAAAGAATTTTTCCAGCAGCGCCCACGAGCGCCCGCCGCACAGCGCCGCGCCTACCAGAAGATACCCTCCGGTGGGGAAGGGCCGGGTCTCCAACCCCTCACATGCCAGATACTCCGGCACGTGGACGGAAAACTGACTGCCTGTACCCACATTTAGCAGCATACAGCGGATTTGTCCCCCTGTGGCACCCAGAAAGCTGGCCTGATTGTCGCCGATGGCACAGTAAACCGGCACTCCCGCCGCTCCGGTGCCAAGACAGGGTGTCTCTGCCATATGGGGCAGAATGGTGGGATCCAGTCCTGCCGCCTGTACCGCATCCGTGTCGAAGCAGCCCCGCTCCAGATCGAACAGGCCGAAGCTGGCGGCGTCGCTGGCGTCCATGGCAGGTGCGGTCAGTCCTGCCAGTGTCATGGCTGCCAGATCGTGGATCGTGCACAGCACTGCCGCCTCCGGCGGTACAAGACTGTTGTTTACGTTATAGAAATGGGTCACCATGCCGTATCCTGCAGGTACATTGTACCCCGTCAGCGCCTGCAGCCGCTCTACATAGGTGTTACCATCCGGTGTCTGCCGGCGGCCCCGCTGATCCTGCCATGTGTACAGGGGGCTGACCGGCTGCCCGTCTCTGTCCAGATAGACGATGCCATGCTGCTGGCCCGTCACGCCAATGCGCTCCGTCTGGGGAAAGCGGGCCAGCAGGTGTTCTACCACCTGTCGTGCCAGAAGCAGGATCCGCCGGGGATCCTGCTTCCGCTCCCAGTCCTCACCCGTCAGCGCCGTGTCGTTGGGCAGCGTTTCCGCCGCCAGTACGCGGCCTTCCTCCACCGCCACGGCGCTGATGGTGGTGGTGCCGATATCCAATCCCAGTGTTACCATGGCCCGTTCCCTCAGCAGAAAGTGGAACCGGGGTCCAGCCGGGTGATGATATCCTGCTGGATGGCGGGGGACAGGTCAAGGAAGTTTACGAACGTGCCGTGGATGCGCATGATATACACGCCGGTGGGGGCGTACTTCTTTGGGTCGGCCAGTACCTTGCGCAGGGTGTCGGCGGTGGTCACGTTGACGTAGAGATAAAACGGCGCTCTCCGGGGGTTGTCCGGATGGAAGAACAGAGGGAACAGTACCCGGTCACGGAACTGCACGCCTCGCTCCTCATATGTCTCGCCGTTGAAATACTTGGGATCGATGCCGAAGTGGGAGGCGCAGCCGCCCTCCATCTGCTGGAAGGGCAGCGCCATGGTAGACAGCGTCCGCAGGCCAAGGCCGGAGTTGGCGGTGCTGAACAGCGGATCCACGCCGTAGCCCAGCATCTCCCGGCTGCCCCGTCCGTCGGGGGTGGCGCCTACCCAGTAGCCGTACAGCAGGTGGGTGGAGGGAGAGCTCCAGTCGGGACGGAAGCTGTTGCCCAGATAGTTCTTCTGGCTCCGCACGATATCGGACACCCGGTTCACCACCTCTACCGCCTCCTGATCCGGAACCGGCAGGTTGTTGCCGAACTTGGGGCAGGACTTCAGATAGTCCCGCAGCTCCGGAGCATCATTAAAGTCGGTGCGGCAGCCCTCAATCAGCGCCGCGGCGTCCTGAGGCCGGTCACGCAGCAGACAGTCGATGGCCACAAAGGAGTCTGCTACCACCGACAGACCGTGGATCAGGCAGCCGCTGGCATTGTAGCGGGTGCCCTGATGCTCCGTGTCCCGCAGATCCCAGCCACTGTCCACGCCACCCATAAAGGCGCTCAGGAAAGGCACCGGCATCAGCGATACTGCGTGGGAGGCCCCGTTGGCGGCCTGCGCCATCTTGGTGGCAAACCATTCCACGTTGTCATAGAACAGAGTGCGGATGTTCCGCAGCACCTCCAGCGGTTCCCGCTTGCTCTGGGGGCCGATGGCCTTGCCGGTGATGGCGGATACACCGCCGGACAGGGTCAGCTCCAGGATCTTGCCCAGATTCAGCCAGCTGTTGGTGGTATTGCCGTTGTCTTTGCCCATGATCAGCGGCTCCTGACAGCCGGCCACGGCGTAGTCCGGCAGATCCTCCTCTGCCGTGCCGTGTTCCCGCAGCGTTTGGAACAGGCTGCCGTCGTTGAACAGCGACGGGGTCAGGCAGCCGGGGGAGAACCAGAACCGTCCCATCTCCCGATACAGCTGCTCCGGCGTATTGCGGTGCAGCTTCACCGACAGGATGGGCTGGGGCAGGTTCATGTCGTAATAGGCGTCCAGAATGGCATAGGTCATGGGGTTGGTCAGATCGTTGCCATCATTGTCGCGGCCACTCAGCAGTACATTCTGGGAGATGGCCCAAGAACGCTCGCCTACGTTGAAGAACACAAGAAAATGTTTAAACAGGGCGGCGGCCTCCTGCCGGGAGCAGCCGGACATGGCCCGGTACGGCTCAAAAATGCGATCAGCATTGCCCACGGAAAAGGCAAAGGGGTTGGGCGCCTGCTCCAGACACATCACCTGCCACAGGATCAGATAGGACTGTATGGCCTGCATCAGGCTCTGGGCGCCGAATTCCGGCACACGGCGCAGATTGGCCTCCATCAGCTCCAGTTCCTGCCGCCGCTGGGGCGCGGCGGTCTGGGCCTGCCGGTGGGCCAGCTCGGCATAGCGGTGGGCCAGCGTCACGGCGCACTCCAGTGTCTGGCGCATGGCGGTCAGATTATTGCGCTGCCGGGGCAGCAGGGTGACGTCCTCAGCCAGCCGGCGGTCGATGGCAGCGATGCGGGCAGCGACGCCATCTCTCAGCGCCGGGCGAAAGTCCGGGATCAGATGGCCAGTCACCTGCTCGAAGAAGAAAGCTACCTCGTCGGTGTATTCGCTGTTTTCGCCATAGACCTGACTCAGCGCCTTTACGCAGGGGGTCTTGGCGGCGGTCTGTCGCATGGCGGCGATCCGCTGGGCGGGGATATCCTCCGTAGGGGTGGCATAGTCATACACCTCTAGTGGATCACAGTAGCCCCGGAAGGTCTCCACCTGAAAAGCGGGATTGATCAGCGCGTAGCTGGCGGCAAAGGCGTCACGCTGGGTGCCTGCCAGCAGCGCGTGGTCGCTGATCTCCAGCGGTAGCTCGCGGATAACGGTGGCCAGCTCCGCGGCGGCCCGCAGTTCCGGATCGGTCTCGCTGGTCTCGGCATCCACGCGGGCGGCGATCTCACGGGTCAGGAACCAGCCATTCAGGACCTTGTGGCTGCTCCGCTCCTCCTGAAACAGGCTGGTGGCCTTGTCGGACACGGCCTGCGGTGTTAAAAGCTCATACAGTTGCATAGGGATCGTTTCCTTTCTATTATGTGACAGTATCAGGTACGGATGACGGTCAGTCCCGCCTGCCGGAGGATGTCCTCCATCTGCAGCCGGGTTTCATTGGACACGTGGGCCTCCTGTCCCATGGTGTAGGGCAGGTGCAGTTTCTCGTATTTGCTGCGGCCATACTCGTGGTACAGCAGCAACTCTACGGTGCAGTGCTCCTGAGCGCCCAGCCTTGTCAGCAACGCGGCAAATCGCTCCGCGTCCTTCGCTGTGGCGTTAAATCCGCCAATCAGCGGGATCCGCAGAGCCAGCGTCTGGCCCGCCTCCAGCGCGGCGGACAGGTTGGCAACAGTGTGCTCCAGCCCTATGCCGGTCACCTCCTTGTGGCGGGCCGAATCATGATGCTTCAGATCCATGATCAGCAGATCCAGCACCGGAAACAGCTCCGGCAGATGGACGGAGGTGCCGTTGGTCTCGATACAAGTGTGGATGCCTGCCGACTTAAGCAGCTCCAGCAGTCGCAGTACCGGCTGCCATTGAAGTGTCACCTCACCGCCGGTCAGCGTCACACCGCCGTCCTCAAAGAACATCAGGCGGCTGCGGATGGCCTCCTCCACCAGCTCCTCCGGCGTGGCGACCCAGCCACCCTCCATGGTCAGACCCTCTGGGTTGGAACACCAGGGACAGCGCAGGTTGCACCCCTGCAAATGAAATACCAGCCGGTTCCCCGGTCCGTCCTGTGAAAAGTTAAAGCCTCGCTGAAACACACGAAGCTCCATAGCCATCCCTCCCGCAGCGTTTGATATCAGCTCCCATTATAACAGGAAGTTTCAATTTGTCAATCAAATTAACAAATAAGCAAAAATAAAAATTCCGCAAAAACTCTATAGATATTTCTGGAAAAATCAGGCGAAGTACAGTATAATAAAAACAGAGAGAAGAACCGCCCCTTCCGGCGGTGAGGAAGAGGAAAACAGACCATGAGCATTATAGCAAGAAACGCTGACTATACCAAAGAATATAACCGCAAGCTGGTGCTGCGGTTGCTGCGATATCAGCCCCTGTCGCGGGCAGAGATCGCCCGCCGCACAGGCCTGACGCGGGCCAGCACCTCTCTGATCGCCTCCGAGCTGCTGGCAGACGGTCTGGTGCGGGAGATGTCGCCGGTGGCCAATCCCCGCGGTCGCACCTCCACGCCGCTGCAGCTGTGCCCAGAGGCCATGTACGTCATCGGCATCTACCTGAACCGTGACGGGTGCAGCGCAGGACTGGTGGACGCGGGAGGACGCATCCTTGCCTCCAGTGAGGTACGGATGGCTGACCGGGGAGGCAGGCTGGAGCCGCTGCGTCAGGCGGTGGGGGAGCTCTCCTGCATGGAGGGTGTTCCACGTGATCGGTTGATGGGCATTGGTATCTCCGCTCCCGGCCCGCTGGATGGCGAGAGCGGACGTATCCTCAACCCGCCCCGCTTCGACCTGTGGCATCAGGTGGAGATCGGCCCTCTGCTGCAGGAGGCCACGGGCCTGCCGGTTTTTCTGGCCAACAATGCCACATGTCTTGCATCCTATCATTGCGGCCGGCCGGAGGGCAACGGCAGCAGTAACTTCCTGCTGCTGCTGGTGGACAGCGGCGTCGGTTCCGGCGTTATATCCAAGGGCAAGGTACTCAAGGGTATGGGCTACTTCACCAGCGAACTGGGCCATACCACCATCCGCTATGACGGGCGGCCCTGCGATTGCGGCAATATCGGCTGTCTGGAGGAATACGCCGCTATCCCCAAGCTGCTGGCTGGCACCGGTTTCCAAAGTTGGAAAGAGGTGGTGGACGCGCTGGACAGCAATCTGGAAGCGGTGCACCTGCTGGAGCAGGAGGCGGAGTATCTCAGTGCGGCTATCGTCAACCTGACCAATCTGGTGCGCATTGATTCGGTGTTACTGGCAGGTGACTTGCTCTACGGTGCAGAGCGCATTATTCCCCTTATCGAGCGACGGGTGAACCAACGTTGCCTGCGGTTGGGAGGCAAGACGATTCAGGTATATCCCTCGGCCTCGGTGCCGGGGATCCGTATTCTGGCGGCGGCGGACGTGGCCTTTGACCGGCTGCTGCAGGTTTAAGGGTGTTTACCTCGTTTTACTACCCACGTTACTTTATTCATTATGATGCAAAAAACCGGCCCATTTGGGGCCGGTTTTTATGTTGTATGGAAGAAAGACAGTCACGCTTTCTTCTTTTCGGGGAACTGGATCTGGGCCAGAATCACGGCGGCGAACATGATGACGCAGCCAATGTACTCCCGCACGGTCATCTGCTGGTGCAGAATGATGGCGCCCGCGATCACGGCAAATACGCTCTCTAGACTCAGCAGGATGGTGACCACCGTGGGATTGGAGTCCTTCTGGGCCAGAATTTGCAGGGTATAGCCCACGCCGGAGGAGAACACGCCCACATACAGAATAGGCAGTGCGCAGTCCAGAATGGCGCTCCAGTCGGGTACGGCAAAGATGGAGGTAAGGGAGGTCACATCGCCGGTGCCGTTCATGCCGAGGATCACGCATACCACCTTGGCGATGGTGGCCCATACCGCCGCCACAAAGAACTGGACGCAGGAGAGCCTCATGCCGTCCACTGTGGCGGTGAAGTGATCGATCACCAGAATATGGATGGCGAAGCACACGGCGCACACCAGCACCAGCAGGTCGCCCGCTGCCAGAGAGAAGTCGCCCTTGATGCACAGCAGGTACAGCGCCACCACGCTGCATATCACGGCGATCCAGGTGGCCAGATTCACCTTGCGGCCGAAGAACAGGCCGAACAGAGGCACCAGCACCACATACAGGGCGGTGAGGAAGCCTGCCTTGCCCGCGTCGGTACCGGCGGCGATGCCCGCTTGTTGGAAGTTGGAGGCCACCGCCAGCGCTGTGCCGCAGCAGAAACCGCCGATCCACATCTGGCGGTTGGCGGCCTTCCGCTGGATGGCGGTCAGGCTGGGCTTGTCCTTCTTCACCCGGTCAAAAATGGCAATGATGATCAGCAGCGCCACCACCGCGATATAGGAGCGGATGGCGTTGAAGGTAAAGGTGTCGATCACATCGGCGCACAGATCCTGCGCCACAAAGGCAGTACCCCAGATGAGGGCGGCCAGAATGGGGAATACCACCTGACGAACTTGATTGTGTTTCATGGGAAGCTTTCCTTTCTGTATGGGGAATTGACGGTAAACGGCGGGGCGTCGAGGACGCCGCCCCCTACGGGTGTATTTTTGATGATCTTTCCTTACTCCTTCGGTGGGCCGGAGTGCCACTGGAACTTCCTCTCTGTGCCGTGGACCAGTCGGGAGATGTTCTCCCGGTGGCACCAGACCACCAGCGCGGAGATGACGAAGGCCAGCGCCGTATACAGCCAGTTGTGGCCGTAGAACAGGAACACGGACACCGTCAGGCTGACGCCTGCGGCCAGCGAGCCGAGGGACACATACTTGCTCAGCAGCCACAGCGCCGCGAACAGGCCCCATGCCACAAGGCCCACCTTCCAGCCCAGCAGCCATGCCAGCGTGCCGCCGCACAGGATGCCCTTGCCGCCCTTAAAGCCGTAAAAGGCGGGGAACATATGACCCAGCTCACAGCCGACGCCTGCCAGCAGCAGGCCCAGCGTCCAGTCGCCTGCGGCGAGATCCATCAGAAAGCCGCCGATCAGGCAGGCCACCACGGTCTTGCCCATGTCCAGCGCGATCACGCCGAGGGCGTATTTCGCGCCGTAGGTGCGGTAAAAGTTTGTCAGGCCCGCGTTGCCGCTGCCGTGGGAGCGCACATCGTCCTTGATGACGAAATGGGACACCATCACCGAGCCGTTGAAGCAGCCCAGCAGATAGCCCACCAGCAGCACGATGGCCGCCACCAGATAGGCGAACAGCATGAAGCCGTCCTTTGCCCCTGCAAAGCCGGTGTTCATCCTTCCTCCTCTCCCTTCTGGCGGATGGTCATGATGACGGGCGTGCCCTCCAGTCCGAACACGCTGCGGATCTGGTTCTCCAGATACCGGCGGTAGGAGAAGTGGAACAGCTTCTTGTCGCTGCAGAACACCACAAAGTGGGGCGGCTTGATGCCCACCTGTGTCATGTAGTAGATCTTCAGGCGGCGGCCCTTGTCCGTAGGCGGCTGCACACGTGTCTGGGCGTCGGCCAGCACGCTGTTCAGCATACCGGTGGTGATGCGCATGGAGGCCTGATCGTTGACGTAGTTGATGAGCTCAAACAGGCGGCTGACCCGCTGGCCCGTCAGGGCGGAGATGAACACGATGGGCGCATAGGTCATGAAGCTCAGGTCGCGGCGGATATCCTCCCGCATGCGGTCCATGGTCTTGTCGTCCTTCTCCACGGCGTCCCACTTGTTCACCACGATGATGCAGGCCTTGCCCGCCTCGTGGGCAAGCCCCGCCACCTTGGTGTCCTGCTCGGTGACGCCGTCGTTGGCGTCGATCATGATAAGGCACACGTCGCTGCGCTCGATGGCCATGGTGGCCCGCAGGACGCTGTATTTCTCAATGTTGTCGTCCACCTTGGACTTTTTCCGCATACCGGCGGTGTCGATAAAGTTGTACTTGCCCTGCTCGTTCTCGAAATAGCTGTCGATGGCGTCGCGGGTGGTGCCCGCCACGTTGCTGACGATGACCCGCTGCTCGCCCAGAATACGGTTGGTCAGGCTGGACTTGCCCACGTTGGGCTTGCCGATGATAGCCACCTGGATGACGTCGGATTCGTCGTCCTCGTCCTCCTCAGGCGGGAAGTATTTCAGGCACTCGTCCAGCAGGTCGCCGGTGCCGTGGCCGTGAACGGCGGACACAGCGATGGGGTCGCCCAGGCCAAGATTATAGAACTCATAGAAATCCGGATCCACCGTGCCGGTGGCGTCCATCTTGTTGACGGCCAGCACGATGGGCTTCTTGCTGCGCTGCAGCATCCCGGCCACCTCCTGATCGGCGGCGGTCATGCCGGTCTTGATATCGGTGACGAACACGATCACCGTGGCGTTGTCAATGGCGATCTGGGCCTGCTCCCGCATGAAGGACAAAATCTGGTTGTCGGTGCTGGGCTCGATACCGCCAGTGTCCACCAGACGGAACTTGTGGCCCAGCCACTCGCTTTCGCCGTAAATACGGTCGCGGGTGACGCCGGGAGTATCCTCCACGATGCTCAGGCGCTTGCCAATCAGCTTATTGAACAGCATGGACTTGCCCACGTTGGGGCGGCCCACAATGGCGATCAAAGGTTTTGCCATAGTCTTTCCCTCCTTTTATCCGATAGTGGTTTCCAGCATGGCGTCCAGCAGGGCGCCGCCGTCGTCGTCCACGATCTGGACGGGGCTGCCCAGCTCATGGGACAGCCGCTCCACTGTATAATCATCCAAAAATACGGTCTCGCCGTGGCGCAGCATATGCACCGTCAGCAGCACACGCCGTCCGCCTACCTTGCCTTGCAGCTGCTTTGCAATGTCCTGCCCTGTCAGAAGGCCCGTTACATCGATGGTGTGGCCGAAGAAATCGTTCTCCACGGCGATCACCTCCGCGTCCAGCTTGGGGAAGTAAGCCTTGGCCTTGTCCACCAGCATCTGCATGAAGGGCGCGGCTGCCACGCCGGTGGCGATGGTGAAGGGGCTGGGCGCGGCGTCCGGCTCCTCCATTTTCATGGCGGAGAGGAACTCCTGCTCCAGCGACCGCAGCATGCCCACGCCGTTCTCAATCTGGCGGTAGCCCTCGTAATAGTCCTCCTCCGGCAGGGGCAGCTCTGCCCGCAGGAACAGCTCGTCGGCACAGAAGAACCGCCGGGTGCCGTAGCGCCGCAGATTCTCCTGCCCGTATTCCTCGGCAATGGCGATGATCTCACGGGCACAGTCCTTCTCCACCGGACGCAGCTTGGCAAGACCCTTGCGGTACTTGGTGATGCCTACCGGCACCAGCGAGCAGCTGGAAAACTGCCAGTCTGTCAAGTCCCGCAGCGTGCGGCACAGGGCGTCGCCGTCGTTCCAGCCGGGGCACACCACGATCTGGCCGTTCATGACGATGCCCGCCTTGCAGAAGCGCCGGATGTATTCCAGCGACCGCTCCGCGTCCCTGTTGCCCAGCAGCGTGCAGTGGAGCTGGGGATCAGTGGCGTGGACGGATACGTTGATGGGGCTGATGTGCAGGTCAATGATCCGCTGGGCCTCCCGCTCACTGAGGTTGGTCAGGGTGGTGTAGTTGCCCAGCAGGAAGCTGAGCCGCTCGTCGTCGTCCTTGATGTAGAGGGACGGCCGCATGTTGGGCGGCATCTGATCCACGAAGCAGAACAGGCAGTGGTTGGCGCACCGGTGCATCTCGTCCATCAGGTAGGTGGGGAAGTTCAGCCCCAGATCGCGGCCCTCCTCCTTACGGATGGTGACCGTCCGCTCCTGCCCGTCCTTCGCAAGCCGCAGCACCGCCACCGGATCATAGCCGTAGAACCGGTAGTCCAGCACATCCACAATATGGTGGCCGTTGATCTCCAACAGCTGTTCACCCACGGTGATCCCGGCCTTTTCCGCCGGGGAATGGGGGTCGATGGAAGTGATGACGGTACTCATAACAAAGTTCTCCTGACGAAATGGCATAAAACGGCATAATAACCATAATATTATAGCCATTTTTCCCCTGCTGCGCAAGATAAAAACCGAAATTTATACCGTCTTTTGACAGTATATCCGATACAGAGGAAAAAGTAAAACGCATGATTTCGATGCATGTCATGAAAATTGGAAGGGAGCGCAAAAAAGTAAGGAGGGAAGAAGAATCTTCCCTCCTAACAAGGACACACGTCGATGACTTACTTGCCAGCGGCCACGGACTTGATCTCCTTGACCTGACGGCCATTGTAGACACCGCACTCCGGGCACATTCTGTGAGGCAGATGCAGCGCACCACACTTGGGGCATGCCACCAGACCGGGAGTCGCCAGCTTCCAAACGGAGCTGCGTCTCTTATTGCGTCTTTGCTTCGATACTTTTCCCTTAGGGACTGCCATGTTGACACCTCCTTGGTCTTTTAACTGCCGTGAGCAGTAGTATAATAATCAGGTCTCTGCTTACCGATCCTCCAAAAGCTGGGCCAGCTTCGCAAGCCGCGGGTCAACCGCCTTCTTGCAGCGGCACACCTCGTGATTGAGGTTGACGCCGCAGCCGGGGCATAAGCCCTTACAGTCGGGAGAGCAGAGATTTTTCGTGTCCATCTCAAGGATAAACGCAGTGCGAGCCACTTCACCCAAGTCCACCACATCGTTTTCCAGCAGCACGATCTCTTCATCGTCGTCGGACTGCCGTTCCTCTGCCAACACACACTGGTATGCAACGGTCTTATCCTCGGTAAAGGGTTCCGCGCAGCGGTCACAGATACAATGGAGCGTCGTACTCGCTTCGAGCGTACACAGCAGGACGCCGACCTTGTTCCGGATCCGGCCTTCCACAGTGACCGGCTGGGACACGGGGTAGCTGCCGCCGAATTCCAAATCGCTCAGATCCATCTCGAAAGAGAAGTCCTGCGCCGCATCCGGCGTATGCAGCAGCTTGTTTACATTCAAAAGCATAGTACACCTCGCAATGACACGGATAGTATTATAGCGTGAAAAACAAGGGTTGTCAAACCTTTTTTGCAAAAAAGACGGCATTTTTCACCATATTTTTCTTGCGGTGAATTTCCTTTGACATTTGTGCCGCCCTTGGGTACAATAAGGCAGACCATTCTTTTGGGGAGGTGCGCCCATGCGGGAGCTGACCATCGGGAAAAATGACGCGGGACAGCGGCTTGACCGCTTTGTGGCGAAGTCCCTGCCGCTGCTTCCCTCCGCCCTGTTGCAAAAGTACATCCGGCTCAAGCGCATCAAGTGCAACGGTGCACGGGCGCAGCGGGACCAGCGGCTGCAAGAGGGCGACGTGCTGCAATTATACATCAATGACGAGTTCTTTGACAAGCCCCGCGAGGACAACATGTTCCTGACGCTGTTCAAGCCCAGTCTCACCATCGTGTATGAGGACGAGAACCTGATGCTGCTGGACAAGCGGCCGGGACTGGTGGTGCACGCCGACGAAACGGAGAAGGTCAACACCCTCATCAACCACATTCAGGCGTACCTCTACCAGAAGCGGGAGTGGAACCCCAAGTGGGAGAACGCCTTCACCCCCGCCCTGTGCAACCGCATCGACCGCAACACCGGCGGCATCGTCATTGCCGCCAAGAATGCCGAGACGCTGCGGATCATCAACGAAAAGATCCGTGACCGGGAAATGGACAAGCGCTATCTTTGCATCACGGTGGGTGCGCCGCAGCCGCCCAAGGGCCGGGTGGAGGTCTTTCTGGTGAAGGACGAGAAGAAAAAAGAGGTCTCTGTCCGCACCAAGCCCGTTCCCGGCGGCAAGACCGCCATCACTACCTACGAGACGCTGGAGCGCCGTGGCGAGCTGGCGCTGGTGGAGGTGGGGCTGGAGACCGGCCGCACCCACCAGATCCGCGCCACCTTTGCCCACATGGGCTGCCCTCTGTTGGGGGATGGAAAGTATGGCCGGGGCGACGTGAACCGCCGCTACGGCGAGACGAGGCAGGCGCTGTACTCCTATAAGCTGACTTTCGACTTTCCCACCGACGCGGGGATACTGAATTATCTCCGTGGCCGCAGCTTTCAGGTGGAAAGCGTTCCCTTCCGGGAGAAGTATTTCGGCTCACGGTAAGGGCACCGGAGAAAACTGCCCCTTGACATTTCACGGCGCATATGCTACCATACCGCTTGATCGCTCGGAGGGCGGGTCGTTCAGAGAAACGGCAGCCGGATAAGGCGCAGGCTGAGATGCCTGTCCTTATCCGGCTTTTTGCGTATACATGAAAAAGGAGCGTGAAAGCATATGGATCTTCTCAACGGCAAGGTCAGGCCCCTATACTTCAAATACCTGTCGGCGGCCTTCGGCAGCGCGCTGATCTCCAGCATTTACGGCATGGTGGACATGGCTATGGTGGGCCAGTACCAGGGCCCCGACGGTACGGCGGCGCTGGCGGTGGTGGCTCCGGTGTGGAATGTCATTTACAGTCTTGGATTGCTGACCGGCATTGGCGGCAGCGTGATCTTCAGCGCCCGCCGGGGCAGCAGCACCCGTGACGGCAGCGAGAATCAGTATTTTACCGCCGCCGTGATCGGCTCTGTGCTGCTGGCGGTGCTGGCGTGGCTAGGCCTGCTGTTCTTTGAAAGGCCGCTGCTGACCTTCTTCGGCGCGGACGAGTCCCTGCTGGCGCTGGCCCAGCGGTATCTCCAGCCCATCAAGTATGTGTTCCCCATCTTCCTGTTCAACCAGATGCTGGCGGCCTTCCTGCGGAATGACGGCAGCCCCGGCCTTGCCACGCTGGGCGTGCTGTCCGGCGGTATTTTCAACATATTCGGCGACTATTTCTTCGTGTTCCCCTGCGATATGGGCATCTATGGCGCGGGCCTTGCCACGGCTATCGGCTCGGTGATCTCGCTGCTGGTGCTGCTGTCCCACTTCCTGCGCCGCCGGAACAACCTGCGTCTGGTGCGGGTGGAGCGTCTGCCCCGCAAGCTGTGGGAGATCACGGTATCGGGATTTTCCTCCTTCTTCATCGACGTGGCTATGGGCATTCTAACGGTGCTGTTCAACCGGCAGATCATGCGGTATCTGGGCGGCAGCGCACTGGCGGTGTACGGCCCGATCATCAATGTCAGCACCTTCGTGCAGTGCTGCGCGTACAGCGTGGGACAGGCGGCGCAGCCCATCATCTCCACCAACTACGGCGCGGGAAAGGGAAGCCGCATCCGGGAGACGCTGCGTCTGGCCCTGTATACCACGGCGGCCTTCGCGTTGTTCTGGACGGCTCTCAGCTTTGCCGCGCCCAACCTGTATATCCGGGTGTTCATGAGCCCCACGCCGGAGATCCTGACCATCGCCCCGGCCATCATCCGGGCCTATGCGCTGTCGTTCCTGCTGCTGCCCTTCAACATCTTTTCCACTTATTATTTCCAGTCCATCATGCAGCCGCGGGCGGCGTTTATCGTCTCCGTGGCACGGGGACTGGTCATCAGCGGCGTACTGATCCTGCTGCTGCCGCAGCTGACCGGGCCGGACTCCCTGTGGTTCGCCATGCCGGTGACGGAGCTGCTGACGGCGGTCTATACCGCGTTGGCAATCCGGAAATATACAAAGCGCCTGTAAGACGAAAGCATAACAGGGCCTGCATGTGGCTGCATGCAGGCCCTGTTCGTTCAATCGTTATCGTCAGAGGTTTCAGTGGTATCGTGCTTCGTCACCTGAATTTCCTCGATGCGGTGGTTTTCCACCCTCGTGACCTGTACGGACAGATCGTCAAAGGTAAAGGAATCGCCTGCCGCCGGCACGCGGCCGAACTGCTCCATGACCCAGCCGCTGACGGACACCATCTCGGAATCGGTCTTTAACTGGAAGAACTCCGCAAAGTCGTCAAAGTCCATGCCCGCGTCCACGGTGTAGGTGTCCGGCGCGGTTTTGCGGAGGAACACCTCCTCTTCGTCGTGTTCGTCCCAGATCTCGCCCACCAGCTCTTCCAGAATGTCCTCCATGGTGACGATGCCGCAGGTGCCGCCGTATTCGTCCACCACCACGGCCACATGGGTCTTGGCCTGCTGGAGCTTTTTCAGCAGCAGACGAATAGGCTCATTTTCCAGCGCAAACACAGGCGGAGAGATGATGGCGGACAGGGGCTGATCCGTCACGCCGCAGCCCACATAGAAGTCCTTCTGATGGACGGTGCCCAGAATGTGGTCGATGGAGTCCTGATAGATCAGCAGGCGGGAGTATTTGGTCTGGGTGAACAGCGCCGCCACCTCCTCCTTGCTGGCGGTGACGGGCAGGGCCGCCAGATCCACCCGGTGGATCAGGATGTCCTGCGCCTCCTGCTCGGAGAAGCCGATGGCGTTTTTCAGCAGCTCGCCCTCGTCCCGGTCGATGCTGCCGTCCTGCTGTACCTCGTCCACCAGCATCAGCAGCTCCTCCTGCGACATTTTGCTGTCGCCGTTGAGACGGAACACCTTGGCCAGCAGCTTCTTCCACAGGGAGAACAGCAGGTTCAGGGGCATCAGCACCCAGATCAGCACCTGCAAAATGGGCGCGGACAGCATGGCGAATTTCTCCGCGCAGTCCTTGGCGATGCTTTTGGGAGAGATCTCACCGAAGATCAGCACCACCACCGTTACCACCACCGTGGAGATGGTGGCGCCCGCGTCACCGTAGTGCTTCACAAACAGCACCGTGCCGATAGAGGCGGTGGCGATATTGACGATGTTGTTGCCGATGAGGATGGTGGACAGCAGCCGGTCATACTGCTCCAGGAGCTTCAGGGCCAGCGCGGCGTTGCTGCTGCCCTTTTCCGCCAGCGTCCGCAAGCGGGTGGTGTTGGCGGAGGAGAAAGCCGTCTCCGTGGCCGAGAAATAGGCGGAAAGCATCAGACAGACCGCCATAATGATGATACAAGTTGTGGTTGACAATATAAGTAACTCCTTTTCTGTCGTCTGTTTCTACATTTGAAAATGTGGCTATAAGCGCAAAAAAGCACGTCTGCCCCACGAAACGCAGCGCAGATATGCTGACAAAAACAGATGGCAGTTCAGATGGTTACCGGGATAGTCACCGCCGTCAGTATCCATATAAGCGTGATTCCTCCTTTGTTGTAAATTGAGAATAGTATACCAGAAAAGCAGCCACCCGTCGAGTTAAGAACGCATAAAGAAACCGAAACGATAAAGCGCCGGCTTGCGAAGAAGCAAAAATTTTCGCGCCGTACCGATAGGACAGGCCGTTGCAAATCCTGCCGCTATCCGCTATAATCAGGAAAGCACTTGACGAACAGGGAGGTAGCTCCATGAAAACATTGTATCTGGACTGCGGTATGGGCGCGGCGGGCGATATGCTGACGGCGGCGCTGCTGGAGCTGATGCCGGACAGGGAAGCGGCGGTGGCGGAGCTGAACGCCGTTGGTGTTCCCGGCGTAGTCTACGGCTGCGAAACAGTGACGCGCTGCGGCATCCGCGGCACCCATATGTCGGTGAAGGTGGACGGCGTGGAGGAATCGGAGATCATGCACGACCATCACCACCATGAGGGCCATCACCACACCGGACTGCACGGCATCGAACATATCGTGCGGGAGCATCTGCACCTACCGGAGCAGGTGTGGGAGGACGTGCTGGCGGTATACGGCCTGCTGGCGGAGGCGGAGAGCCATGTCCACGGCGTGCCGGTGACGGAGATACACTTTCATGAGGTGGGCACCATGGACGCGCTGGCGGATATCACGGCGGTGTGTCTGCTGCTGCATAAGCTGGCACCGGAGCAGATCGTCGCGTCGCCGGTCTGTACCGGCAGCGGACAGGTGCGGTGTGCCCACGGTATCCTGCCGGTGCCAGCGCCTGCCACGGCGTATCTGCTGCGGGGCATTCCCGCTTACAGCGGCGCAATTCAGGCGGAGCTGTGTACCCCCACCGGCGCGGCGCTGTTGAAGCATTTCGTCTCCCGGTTTGAACCGATGCCGGTCATGGCCGCCGATGCGGTGGGCTACGGCATGGGGACGAAGGAGTTTGAAAGGGCCAACTGTCTGCGGGCCTTCTGGGGCGAGACGGCGGCGGATGGGGGACAGGGGGCGGAGCTGCGCTGCAATCTGGACGACATGACGGCGGAAGCCGTTGCCTATGCCATGGAGGCGCTGCTGGAGGCAGGTGCGCTGGACGTGTGGGCCACGCCCATTACCATGAAAAAGTCCCGGATGGGGACGCTGCTGACCGTCCTGTGCCGGGAGAATGACCGCCGCAGAATGGCGGAGCTGCTGTTCCGGCACACCACCACCATCGGCATACGGGAGCAGCTTTGCCGCCGCTATACGCTGGAGCGGCGGGAGGAGACGGTGACCACGCCCTATGGGCCGGTGCGCCGCAAGATATCCAGCGGCTATGGCGTGACCCGCACCAAATATGAGTATGAGGATCTGCGCCGTATCGCGCGGGAGCAGAGCCTGTCGCTGGAAGCGGTACGGGCCGCGGCGGACAAGGAGAAATAAAAGAGAGGCGTACCGCTCTTACAGATAAGCATTTATAGACAGGCAGCGGTTTTCACCGCTGCCTGTCTTTTTGCAGGGGACAGCAGAATAGAAGAAACGGCATGACCAAGGTCATGCCGTTTTTTAAAATATGGGGTCGTGTTTTAGCTCCACAGGAGCTGCATTGCCAGAATGGCCAATGCACCGGCGGCGATAAACACACCTGCGATCAGCATGGCGGCCTTCAGTGCGCCACGCATGGTGGCGTTCCGCAGGTCATCGGGAAGCTGCTGCTGTGTCTCCCACGGGCGATCGGACGCCGGAGCTTCCGCGCCGGTCTGCTTCTTCTTGCCCGGAAAGCGGGGAAACAGCATGGGCATCGGCTCGATGCCGCTCATATCGGCGATGGTGCGCCCATCATCGTCCTGATACTCGTGCTTCTTGGCCATTACTTATCATACAGGTGGCAGGCCACAAAGTGACCCGGCTCCAGCTCACGCTGCACCGGCGTCTCCTCCTTGCAGCAGGCCATGCAGTTGGCGCACCGCGTGTGGAACTTGCAGCCCTTGGGCGGATTGGCCGGAGAGGGGATGCTGCCCTCCAGCACGATACGGTTCATCTTCACCGTGGGATCGGGGATGGGGATGGCGGAGAACAGCGCCTTTGTATAGGGGTGCAGCGGGTTGCGGAAGATGTCCTCCGTCGCGCCGTACTCCACCAGATTGCCCAGATACATGACGCCCACTGTGTCGGAGATATGTTCCACCACCGACAGGTCGTGGCTGATGAACAGGTACGTCAGGTTGTACTTCTGCTGAATGTCCTTCAGCAGGTTGATGATCTGCGCCTGAATGGACACGTCCAGCGCGGACACAGGCTCGTCGCAGACGATGAACTCGGGGTTCAGCGCCAGTGCGCGGGCGATGCAGATACGCTGCCGCTGGCCGCCGGAGAACTCGTGGGGATAGCGGTCGCGGTGGAAGGACTGCAGGCCGCAGTTGTCCATGACCGTGTCGATATAGTCGTCGAACTCTTCCTTCGGCACCAGATTGTGCTCACGCACCGCCTCGCCGATGATCTCGCCCACCGGCATACGGGGAGACAGGGAGGAGAAGGGATCCTGAAAGATGATCTGCATCTTGGTGCGCATGGCGCGCATCTCCTTGGGAGACAGGTCATAGACCTCTTTTCCGTTGAACAGCACCTGTCCGCCGGATTTCTCATCGTACAGACGCAGGATGGTACGGCCGGTGGTGGTCTTGCCGCAGCCGGACTCACCCACCAGACCCATGGTGGTGCCGCGCTTGAGGTTGAACGTCACGCCGTCCACGGCCTTGACGTAGCCCACGGTCTTGGACACCATGCCGCCCTTGATGGGGAAATACTT
>CAVHYW010000007.1:0-64664 GCA_963640475.1 bacterium
ACGATACCGGTTACCTTCTCTCCTGTATTTAAAGTCTTAAAAGATTTTTCCAGCATTTCCTCGAAGCTTTCTTCCATAGCTTCATTGTTCTTGATTTCTTCGCTCATCGTTTCGTTTACCTCCTTAATGATGCTCGCCGGTGTGGACGCGCCGGCTGTAAGCCCCGCCACGGAACATCCCTTAAGAAAGTTTGGCTCAAGTTCATTGGCCCCTTCGATCTGATAGACCCGGGGACACCTCTCGCTGCAAATCTCTGTCAAGTGTTGGGTGTTGGCACTCTTACGATCTCCGACCACGACCATAACGTCGACCCTGATGGCCAGTTCAGCCGCTTCCGATTGGCGTCTTTGCGTAGCATTACATATTGTATCAAATAATTTCGCGTTTGTACACTCTTTTTTCAAAATTTTTGAAGAAGTTTCCCACAGGGATCGGATGCAGGTGGTCTGTGCCACCGCCACCAGCGGAAGGCTTCGGTTTTTTTCATCTGAATCCAGCCATTCCCGCAGCTTTTCCGGTGTTTCAAAGATCAGCGACCGCGCTGACCAGCTGGCCGCGCCCAGCACCTCGGGATGGTGCTCCTCGCCGATGATGAGGGGAATGCGCCCATCCCCGTCCGCCTGCGCCACCAGCTTCTGGATGCGCAGCACGTTGGGGCATGTGGCGTTGACGCATATGGCGCCCGCCGCCTCCAGCTGCTCCAGCACCTGCTTGCGCTCGCCGTGGGAGCGGATGATGACCGTATCCCCCGGCCGCACCTCCTCCACACCGTTGACGGTGCGGCAGCCCAGCGTCTCCAGCTCCTGTACCACATGGGCATTGTGGATGATGCTTCCCAGCATCACGCAGCCGCCCTTTTCCTTGGCCGTCTGCTCCGCCAGCTTCACCGCCCGCTCCACGCCGTAGCAAAAGCCGGCGCTCTCCGCCTGAATGACTCTCATTGCGCACCGCCCAGCTCGTACACCTGACGCATGACCTCGTCCACGTTCTGCTGATACTCCTCCGCCGTGCCCTTCCGCTCGGTATACACCGGGGCGTAGGGCTTGCCGATGATAAGGGACAGCTTGTGGAACAGCCGCCGGGTGCTGCTGATGAACACCGGCAGCATCTTCACGCCGGAGCGGATGGCGATCATGGTGGCGCCGCCCTTGGGCTGCACATGCTGGCCCTTCTTCACGCGGGTGCCCTCCGGGAAGATCAGCAGGCTGAAACCGTCCTTCAGGCTCTTGATGGCGGTCTTGATAGCGCCGATATCGCTGTTGCCCCGATCCACGGGGAAGGCGCCCATAAACCGGATAAAATTGCCCACCACGGGGATGCGGAACAGCTGCTGCTTTGCCATGATCCGCAGCGGCACATCATCCGCCAGAGCGCAGACAATCAGCACCGGATCCCAAGCGCTGGAATGGTTGGCGCACAGCACCACCGGTTCGTCGGGCAGGTTCTCCCGGCCCTTGATCTCCACCGGGAACAGCCACAGAAGCAGCGGGCGCAGGAATTTCCACACAAAGGCAAAAAACGGATTCTTCTTCACAGGCCCACCTTCTCCCGGATGATCTCCAATAGTCTTTCCTTGCTCTGCTGAAAGTCCAGTTCGCTGGTGTCCACGATCACGGCGTCCTCCGCCGCCCGAAGCGGCGCGGCGGAACGGTGGGTGTCGTTATAGTCCCGCTCCTTCATCTCCGCCAGCACCTGCTCAAAGGGCCGGGGCGTGCCCCGCTCTATAAGCTCCTTTTCCCGGTGGCGGGCACGTACCTCCACATCCGCCTGCAAAAAGATCTTCACATCCGCATCAGGCAGCACCACGGTGCCGATATCACGGCCATCCATGATGACGCTGCTCCTGCGGGCAAAGTCCCGCTGCATCTCCAGCAGGAACGAGCGCACCTCCGGGATGGCCGACACCGCCGAGGCGTACAGCGACATCTCCGGCAGGCGGATCTCCTGCGTCACGTCCTCGCCGTGCAGCAGCATATGCTGCAAGCCCTGTTCGTCATAGCGCATCTCGATCTTCACCTGTGGCAGCAGGCCGATCACCGCCTTTGTATCGGCAGCGTCCACCCCCTGACGGCGGGCATAGCAGCCGATGGTGCGGTAGATGGCACCGGTGTCCACATATAAGATATGCAGCTCCGCCGCGATGGCCTTGGCCAGCGTACTTTTTCCCGCGCCGCTTGGCCCGTCCACCGCCACAGAATAGATTTTTTCCATGCTGATTCACTCCCGCTCCGCCGCGGACACACCGGCCAGATGGCCCGTTGCCCACGCGATCTGTAAATTAAAGCCGCCGGTATAGGCGTCCACGTCCAATACCTCACCGGCAAAATACAGTCCCGCCACCAGCTTGGACTCCATGGTGTTGGGCTTCACCTCACTGACCTTCACGCCGCCGGCGGTGACGATGGCCTCCGCCACCGGACGCACGCCGGTCACGTTGATGTCAAAATGCTTCAAAAGCCGGATCAGCGCACGCCGCTGCTCCTTCGTCAGGGAATTGGCCTTCAGCGTCGGGGGAAGGCCCAGCCGCCGGGAGAGCACCGGGGCCATGCTGTGGGGCACCAGACCGCACAGCAGCTTTTCCACGTCCCGGTTGGGGCTTTCGCTGATGTCCCGCAAAATGCGAGCTTCCAGCTTCTGCTCGTCCAGCGCCGGTTTCAGGTCGATGCTGAGACGGTACTGCTCTTTTTCCCAATTCCGCAGATGGGCGCTGGCCGACAGCACCAGCGGGCCGGACACGCCGAAGTGGGTAAACAGCATCTCGCCGAACTCCCGGAACACCGCCTTGTTCTTCTGGTTATAGGCCGTCAGCTCCACGTTTTTCAGGCTCAGTCCCTGCATATGGCGGCAGCATTCGTCGTCGCTGACCAGCGGCACCAGCGAGCCTCTCGGCTCCACGATGGTATGGCCCAGCGCAGCGGCGATTTTGTAGCCGTCGCCGGTGGAGCCTGTTCCGGGATAGGAAACGCCGCCGGTGGCGACGATCACCGCGTCGGCGGGATAGGTCTCCTTCTCCCCTGTCACCGCCGTCACATGGCCCTCCGCCGTCTCCACCGCCGTGGCCCGGTCATGGGCCCAGCGGATATGCAGCGCCTTCACCCGCCGCTTCAGCGCGTCGGTGATGTCGAAGGCGCTGTCGGACACCGGGAACACCCGGTCGCCCCGCTCC
Organism: bacterium; assembly: GCA_963640475.1. Taxonomy (GTDB): domain Bacteria; phylum Bacillota; class Clostridia; order Oscillospirales; family Oscillospiraceae; genus Vescimonas. Next base: position 3,167 of record CAVHYW010000007.1, read on the forward strand.
ACCTTCAGCGGTACGCCGCAGCTCTCGAAAAACGCCATGGTGTCCCGGCTGGTGAACCGGGACAGGGCGCTGTACAGGAAGCGGCCATTGCGGGGGATATGGGCCATCAGGCCCTCCAGATCCGTGTCGTTGGTGACGTTGCAGCGGCCCTTTCCCGTGATATTGACTTTTTTGCCCAACCGCTCGTTGGGCTCTATCAGACACACCTGCGCGCCGCCTTCCGCGGCGGCGATGGCGGCCATCAGACCGGCGGCACCGCCGCCGATCACCGTTACCTTATTCATCTTCCGCTTTCCCGAAAATACTGTATTTCGACCACACCTGCTCCATCTCGGCAAACACCTGCGACACCTCTTCCCGCTTCTGCTGGCCGACGGCCAAAATCAGCGCGTTCATCAGGCTCAGCGGCGCGGCCAGCGAGTCCACATAGGACAGTGCCTCGCACCGCACCAGCAGCGCCGTGGTAGCCAGCGGGTACAAGGGCGACATCTGGCTGTCTGTGATGGCCACTACGTCAGCGCCCCGGTCATGGGCCAGCTGCATGGCGTGGATGCCCATGTTGGAGTAGCGGGGGAAGCTGATGCCCACCATCACGTCGCCGGGGCCGATGTGGATCATCTGCTCGTAAATTTCACCTGCCGCCGTGTTCTGCACATAGATCACGTTTTTGAACAGCAGGTGGAAATAGAAATTCAGATAGCCCGCCAGAAACGAGCTGGAACGCACGCCTAGAATGTAGATGTGCTGGGCGTTCAGCAGCAGCTCCACCGCCCGCTGGAACTCGCCCCGGTCGATCTGCTCGATGGCGGTATGGATGCTGTCCATATCCCGCTGCATCACAGCGGCCAGAATATCGTCTCCGGTCATCTGATCCTGCGATGCCTGAATACGCTGCACCGAGGTCAGCTTGCCGCGGATGATCTCCTGCAATGCCTTCTGCATGGCAGGATAGCCGCTGTAACCCAGCTCGGCAGCGAACCGCACCACCGTGGATTCGCTGACCTGTGCCGTCTGGCCCAGCTTGGCGGCGGTCATAAAGGCCGCCTTGTCATAGTTGTTCAGAATATAGTCGGCGATCCGCTTCTGTCCCTTGGAAAAGCCGTCCATACTGGCGCGTATCGTATGTAATACGCTCTGCTTCATATTTTCTCGCTTCCTTTTAGCGCGGAGATCTCCGCGTCTGTTAAATACCGCCACTGTCCGGCCTTCAAATCGCCCAGCGTCAGTCCGTCCTCGGCAACGCGCCGCAGCCGCGTCACCTGTAACCCCACCTGCGCGCACATGCGGCGGATCTGGCGGTTCTTTCCCTGATGGATGGTTATGCGCAGCATGGCCTGTCCGCCCTTCTGCCAGACCGGCGACACCTGCGCCGGGACCACAGGTGTACCATCCTCCAGCTCCGTCACAGCGGCCAGTCGTGCCGCCGCGCTCTCCAGCGCACCGGTGACGGTCACCTCGTAGACCTTATCCACCTGATGCTTCGGGTGAGTCATGGCCTGCATCAGTGCGCCGTCGTTGGTGAACAGCAGCAGGCCCTCGCTGTCCTTATCCAGCCGTCCCACCGGGAACACCCGCGTACCGCAGTCCGCCACCAATTCGGCGGCGGTGGCCCGCCCCAGCTCGTCGCTGAGGGTGGTCACATAGCCCCGGGGCTTATTCAGCATCAGGTACACCGCCGGTTCGGCAAAGGTCAGCGGCTTTCCGTCAATGGCGACGGTGTCCGTTTCCGGATCGGCCTTGCCGCCCAGCTGCGCCGTCTCACCGTTGACCGTGACCCGCCCCGCCACAAGCAGCTCCTCCGCCGCCCGCCGGGAGCAGATACCGGCCCGTGAGATTAGTTTTTGCAGCCGTTCCGTCATGTTTCCTCCGTATTTTCTGCAAAGCCCATTTCGTACAGGGCCTTGTGGTCGGCCCAATCGTTGCCGTCACACAGCGTTACCGCCACCAGACGGCGGCCCTCCCGCTCCGCGCAGGACACCAGCGTTCGGCCCGCCGCCCTGGTATAGCCGGTCTTCATGCCGATGCAGCCCTCTACCTGAGAGAGCAGCTTATTGTGGTTGGTCATGGTCCTGCCGCCCACCGTGGCCGTGCGGGTGGAGCAGATGCGCCGGAACGTAGGGTCCTGCGCCGCATAGGCCGCCAGCACCGCCATGTCCCGCGCAGTGGAATAGTGGTTCTCATCGTCCAGTCCGTTGGGATTGGCAAAGGAGGTGTCCGTCATGCCCAGCGCCGCCGCCTTGTCGTTCATGGCGGCCACAAAGGTCTCCAGACCGCCGCAGCAATCCGCCAGCGCCAGCGCCGCGTCGTTGCCGCTGCACAGCATCAGGCCGTACAGCAGCTCCTCCACCGTCACCGTTTCGCCGGGCTTGAGATACATGGAGGAGCCCTCCACCATATGATCGCCCGTTACCGTGATGGTATCGGTCAATCGGGCATGCTCCAGCACCACCAGCGCCGTCATGATCTTGGTGGTGCTGGCGATCCGCATTCTCCGTGCCGCGTCCTTTTCGTACAGCACCTCTCCGCTGTCGGCGTCCATCAGGATGGCCGCCGCGGCGGAAAGCTGTACCGCCTCCGCCCGGCAGGGCAGAAGCGTCAGCAGCAGGCCAAGGGCCAACAGCGCCCCGCATAGTCTCTTCCACATGGTATCACCCCGGATACCATCCTATGCGGGCGCGGTTTGTCCCTAGTTTCCGAATATTTCTTTTTTAGAATTCTTCCTTCTCCGCCTTCTTGCGGTCGATGAAATTCTCCACGCGGTCCAGCACCTGCGGCACCAGCTCGATGGCGCGGTCCACCGTGGTAATAGCGGGGGCGGCCACCGGCAGCATACGGGTCACGCCGTCCTTGACCACCAGAAACGCCATGGGCTCCACGCGGACGCCGGCGCCGGCAGCGGCGCCCATCTGGTCGGGCTGCTTGCCGTAGTCACCGCCGCCGCAGCCGAAGCCGAAGCTCAACCGGGACACGGGGATCAGGGTCACGCCGTCGGGCGTGGTGATAGGCTCTCCTACGATGGTGTTGGAATCCACCATCTCACGGATCTTAGCCATAGAGGCTTCCATCACAGCGGTGATCGAGTTCTTCTTTTCGTTCATTTCCATGGTCGTGTTCCTTTCTGTATATCAAGTTTGTTTTTTACCATCGATTCACAAGGGCAAATACGCCTGACAGCGTGTCTTTCCGGCGCTTTTTGCCCTTTTCGCCTTGGTGGGCGTCAGCCCACCTGCATCTCAAAAACCAAAAATCACTCGAAAATCCATCGCTGGCAGGTGCCTTGCAGTTTTGTCGGAGCAGAAATGTGTCCAGACAAGAAAAGGCCCGCAGAGAATACTTGCCGTATTGTCAAGGGGCTTGACGCAGTATGGGCGCATTTCTGCCCGTCAAAACCGTGTCTGCCCTTGTCAATCGATGGTATTATTTCAGGCCGCCTTGTCGGGCGCGCCGTCCTTCTGCTGTTCCGCCTGCTCCGCCGCAAGTTTTGCGGCCTCCGCCTTCTTGAAGGCCTTCTGCTTTCTCAGGAAGGGGATGCCGAATTTCAGCACCGGCCCGATGGCGGCAAAGCCGATGGCCAGCAGGTCGCCGATCCGGTAACTGGCGCCCACGGTGCCGGAGATTTTGGTCTCCGCGGCGGTGAAGTCCATCTCCATATGGATACGCGGGTCAGGCATGTGTATCATTTCCTCCAGCCGGGGCATCACCGCCCACATGGCGCTGTTGGCCCAGCCGTACCACTGTGCCGTGTTGACGGGATCCTCGTCGCCGAACACGAAGCTCAGCCGCAGCGGGTCGATGCGGATACGCTTTCCCGACCGGCGCAGCGCACCTTGGATCGACTGCCACACGGCGTGCAGCCCACCCCGGATATCCTCCAGCGTCAGGTGGATGTCCGGCTTTTTCCTCTCCTTGGGCTTCTTTTCCGCCTTGGCAGCCGCTTTTTTTGGTTTTTCCTTGGCGGGCTTCTTCTCCGGCGGCGGAATGATCTGCACTGTCGCCGGGCCGATCTGCGCCGTGACCCGCAGCTCCTCGCCGAAGCTGGCCGTGACGCCCACGCGCAGGCACAGCAGCACCGCGATCAATGCCGCGATCACACCCAGAATGATCCATCCAACCAAAGGCTTCTCCTCCTTTCGGAACGGTAATCCGCAAACGCGGGTCAGCTCTCCTCTGTCATGCCCTCCGGCATCTCCAGCAGGTTCCCCTGCTCATCCAGCCGCAGCTGGCCGTCGCCTTCCATGCCGGGCATCTCCGGCAGGTCGTCCAGCGACCGCAGGTGGAAGGCCCGCAGGAACGCCTGCGTGGTGCGGTACAGCCGGGGCCGCCCCGGCACCTGAAGCCGTCCGCACTCCTCGATGAGATGGCGGTCCAGCAGCAGCCCCACCGTATAGGAGCTGTCCACGCCACGGATCTGATCCACATAGGCCCTTGTGGTGGGCTGATAGTAGGCGATGATAGTCAGCACCTCCAGCGCCGGCTGGCTCAGCTTGGCGGGCTTACGCACCTCGAAGGCGCGGCGGATGATATCGCCGTACTCCGGCGCGGAGCACAGCTGATAGCTGTCCTCCAGCTTCAAAAGCCGCATGCCCCGGCGCTCATAGGCGTAATAATCCGCCAGCTTCTGCAAAACCAGCTCCACCGTGGGGCGGTCCATATCCATGGCCATGCAGAGGCGATCCACCGCCACCGGCTCGCCGGAGGCAAACAGGATGCCCTCGATGGCGGCCTCCACTTCTTTCATTTCAAGCGTATCCATATCTTACCTTCCTCAAACCTCTCCCTGCCAATCGTCCGGCATGTCGCCGTCGCACTCCACGGTGCAGTCGTTGACGCCGGACGCCAGATGAATGATGCGGCTGCGGCACAGCTCCAGCACGGCCATGAAGGTGGCCACGATCTCGCTGCGGCTGCGGCTGCCCCGGAACAGCAGCAGAAAACGGGTGATGCCGCCGGTCTTGAGCCTCTGGAATATCTCCCGCGCCTTGGTCTCCACGGAGTACGGCTCGCGCCGCACGATCTCGTCAAAGGGCTTCATATCCGGCTGGCCGTCCAGCTGGCCCCGGCGGTCCGACACCTCCTGCATGGCGATGATCAGATCTCCCGGCTGCTGGTCGTATTCGTAGATCTTGCCCCGCTCCATCACCTCGGGATTGCGGGTCATGATGTCCCGGCCGAACTCCGCCATGGGGCCCAGCCGCTCCGTCAGCAGCTTGACGCGGGCGTAGGTATCGCCCCGCTGGCGCTCCTCCAGCGATTTGATCAGGGCGTCCATCTCGTTCTGGGCTTCCTCGTCCTCCAGGCTCAGCAGCATGCGGGTCTTGATGTACATTAAGTGGGCGGCCATGGTGATGAACTCGCTGGCTACCTCCAGATCCATCTGCTTGCGCCGCTCCAGATACTCCAGATACTGGTCAAGGATCAGGGAAATGGGGATATCCTGTATCTCGATCTTATTTTTGCTCAGCAGGAACAGGATCAGATCCAGCGGGCCCTCGAAATCCTCCAGCGGTTCGCTGCCCTTGGCCTGCACCACCTTTTCCAGCTTGAAAATGGGATTGTCCAATGGTATTTACCTCAATAAAAGCCGACGATGCGGCAGAATAGCTGGAACACCCAGCCGATGGCGGTATCCAGCACGTTGGAAAGCGCGCCGAAGCATACCAGCGCCATCAAAATCAGCATGCCGAAGCGCTCATAGCGCATCAGCCAGTCATACTGCCGGTCCGGCAGCAGCACCGCCAGCACCTTGGAGCCGTCCAGCGGCGGAATGGGGATCAGGTTGAACACGCCGAGGCCGATGGACATCAGCGCCGTGTTCATCAGAAAGTAAAACAGCGTCTCGTTGATCTCGCCGGTCTCCATCCCGTGGGTGTACATCAGTCGTGCGCCCAGCAGCAGCCACAGTGCCAGCAGCAGATTGGACACCGGCCCGGCCAGCGCCGTGATGGCCATGCCCTGCTTGGGATGCTTGAAGTAGTTGGGGTTCACCGGCACGGGCTTTGCCCAGCCCACACCGGTCAGCACCATGGCCGCAAGGCCGATCCAGTCAATGTGCCGCAGGGGGTTCAGGGACAGGCGGTGGTTCCGCTTGGCCGTAGGGTCTCCCAGAAAGAACGCGGCAATACCATGGCAGGTCTCGTGCAGGATCAGGCAGATCAGCACCGCCGCCACACGCAGCAGCGTGTCCCGCAGCGAGCCAAGATCCAGCGCGTTCCAAAGATTCTGCAAATAATTCAAAAAAGGGTCACTCCTATCGAAAGGGCTATTACGCCAAATTACCAATAACAGTATAATTATAGCAAATACCAAGGCCAAACACAAGAAAAAATTCCCTTGCCCATTTGTAACCATTTTGTAGCCAAAGCTGTAACCAAAGCGCAACGGATCTGTAATGATGTTTACCGCTCCTTCGCATATAATAGAGACATAAAAGGATAGGAAGGAAATATTCGTTCACACTTTGAAAGGAGTTATCGCCATGAAGAATCTGCTGCCGATCATCGCGGGTGTGGTGCTGTGCCTTATCTGCACCGTTGTTGGTATCCTGATCCCCCAGTTCTCCGCACTGGCCTATGTTACCGTAACGCTGGCCTGCGTCACAGGGCTTCTGTGTATTGGCGGTATCCTCCGCCATATCACACGAGGCGGCTCTGTGTAAGGGCCGCGATCACATAAAGCAGTCCCGCCACGCATAGAGAAACCGGCCCTGTATGGGGCCGGTTTCTCTTGTTTATCTTATTATGCAGCGGTCGATCGTTCTTTTACTGCTCGGCGTACCGGGCCAGGAAGTGGCGGGTGCGCTCCTGCTGGGGATTGTCGATGACCTCGCGGGCCGGGCCCTGCTCCACAATGACGCCGCCGTCCATGAAGATCACCTGATCCGCCACATCGCGGGCGAAGGCCATCTCATGGGTGACGATTATCATGGTGGTGTGCTGCTGGGCAAGGCCCCGGATGACCTTCAGCACCTCACCGGTCAGCTCCGGGTCAAGGGCGGAGGTGGGCTCGTCGAAGCACAGGATATCCGGCTTCATGGCCAGTGCACGGGCAATGGCCACCCGCTGCTGCTGTCCGCCGGAGAGCTGATGGGGATAGTTCCCCATCCGGTCGGCAAGGCCCATCTTCTCCAGCAGCGCCTTGCCCTCCTCCAGAATGGCCGCTTCACTCTCTCCGGTCTTTTCCGTTTTCGCCATCAGCTTCCGGGCCAGCACCACGTTTTCCAGCGCCGTATACTGCGGGAACAGGTTGAAGCTCTGGAACACCAGGCCAAAGTGCAGCCGTTTCTTGCGGATGTCCGCCTCACGGCGTGTGGCAGGGTCGGCGGCGTCAAACAGCGTCTTACCCTGTACGGAGATCACGCCCTGATCCGGCGTCTCCAGAAAGTTCAGGCACCGCAACAGCGTGGTCTTGCCGCTGCCGGAAGATCCTATGATGCTGAGTGCCTGCCCCTCCTCCAGAGAGAAGCTGATGTCCTTCAGCACGGGGGTATCGCCAAAGTGTTTTTCAATGTGCTCTACGTTTAAGATCGCCATGGTGATACCTCCTTACTTGAAGTAGCTGAGCTTGCGCTCGATGTAGTTGAACAGCAGCGTCAGGATGCCCACGAAGGCCAGATAGAATACGCCGGTATAGAACAGCGGCCATGTGATACCCTTGGACTTGATAAAGCTCTCGCCCATCTTGGTCAACTCCATGATGGCGATGATCCTGGCAAGGGAGGTGTCCTTCACCAGCGTGATGATCTCGTTGGACATGGGGGGCACGATGCGCTTGACCATTTGCAGCAGCGTGACCTTGAAGAATATCTGGCTCTTCGTCATGCCCAGCACCTGACCGGCTTCCCGCTGTCCTACCGGCACGCCCTCGATGCCGCCCTTGTAGATGACGGCAAAGTAGCAGGCGTAGTTTATGACAAAGGCGATCACGCAGGCCGCCATGCGGCCGTCAGAAAAGTAGCCCCAGATGTTGTTGTTGAACCACTTACCGGGGCCGTAGAAAATGATGATAAGCTGCAGCATCAGCGGCGTGCCGCGGATGATCCAGACGATCACGTTAAACAGCCAGCTGACCGGCTTGCACCGGCTGCGCAGGGCAAAAGCGATCAACAAACCCAGCGGGAGAGAAAACAGCAGCGTCAGGAAAAAGATCTTCAAAAGCTCGCCCATACCCTGAAGCAGCGAGAGGGTGACGGTCCAGAACATGTAAAAACTCCTTTAATATATATAGTAGGGATCGTATTTATCGAAAAAGTAACAGAAATCGTCGATTCAAAAAGCCGCCCAAAGGCAGAGGACGTATTCCGCCCTCTGCCATGGGAAACCTATCATAGCATACTTTTTTCCGCTTGGCAACTCACTTGGTGATGACCACCTGCGCGTTGTTGCAGTAGGCGTTGGAGCACTCCATGGCTGCCATCACGCCCTCGGTCAGGGTCATGCCGTTCCACACCACGTCGATGTTCTTGCTGTCCAGCTCGTTGACCTTCATGTCCCAGTCAATGACCACGAACTCGATCTCAACGCCCAGCTTCTCGGCCACCAGCTTGGCCATGTCGGCGTCAAAGCCGATCCAGTCGCCGTTGGCATCCTTGTAATCCATGGGCTCGAACTCGGTGATACCAACGATCAGCTTGCCCTTGCCCTGAATGTAGGCCACATCACTGTCAGACTCGGAAGCCACGAACTCAACTGCGGTCTGCTCCACCAGAGACTCCTGCACGCCGTAAGTGGCGGCGATCTCCTGCATAGTACCGTCGGCATAGGCCTCAGCCAGCACACTGTTGATGTAGGAGGCCAGGTCGCTGCCCTTGCGGCAGCCAACGCCGTACAGCTCGGTGGTCAGCTTCTGGTCGGTGACCTTCAGGTCGGGATAGCTGGTGCCCTCGCCCACCATGGCGCCGGCCATCAGCAGGTCGATGATAGCGGCATCAGAGGTGCCGGCATCCACTTCCATCAGGGCGTCAGCCTGAGAAGCCACGGAGTTGATCTTCCAGCCCTTCTCGTTGGCCACTTCCTCACCGGCGCTGCCGGCTTCCACGGCGTAGGTCAGCTCAGCGGGAGTATCGCTGTTGTCGTCAGTGTTTGCATCGGGAGTTGCCTGATTACCGCAGGCTACCAGGCTCAGCGCCATCACCAGCGCCAGCATCATTGCCAAAAACTTTTTCATGTTACTTTTCTCCTTTTCGTTGGCGCCTTTTTTGTTGGCGTCTTTCTTTTGTTTTAGTATGGTAATACTCTACCACTTTACCACGCTAATGTAAAGTGTGAATGATGACAAAAGGCTCCTGATTTTCGGCAATGCAATTCACAAATCTGACAAAACGCCCAGCCATGCTAATTCCAGCCATAACCTGTGAGAATTTTAAGCGTACTTCACGCAGAGCAAAATGGCCAACACGCCGGGAAATGTACCTTCCGGCGTGTTGGCCTGTCTCTACATGCAATTATTTACCCCGCGGCGATCCAGGTAAGGGATAGAATGACAAATGCCGCAGCAGCCATCACAAGACTTACACCCCAAAGTATTGCCTTTTTAACGCGCTGCTGTCTGATACGAGGCACCTGTTGATCGTAGCGCAGGCTGTTTTCGCGTGTCCTGCCCACCAATACCTTGGAGTTGCGCACAGACACCGCTTGCAGGATCTCCTCCGCGCTGCGGCGGGCCGCATTGCCGGATAGCCGCAGCATGCAGTCCCGGCCATCGGTGGTCAGCAAATGCACATCCACCACACTGCCCTCATGCCAATAGACCCACAGCACATCCGTCAGGGGACGCGCCAGATCACTGTGTCTGCCGTAAATAAAAGTATCGCTCAGCCGTACAGCTGCGTGAAGGTCGCTCCGCGACCTTTGAAACTCGTACTCCGCCCGCTCCAGCAGGCCCTCCCTCTTCAGCCGTTTTATCTCTTTTGCGAACTGCACGGAAAGTACCGCGCTCTGGAGCAGGAGGATCACCGCGACGGTAAAGGCCGCTGCCGCGCCTGTCAGAAAACCGTTGTCCATGTCGGCAGGCGTCATGACGGCGTCTATATAGTAGTCGCCGTAATACGCGATATATTCCTCGACAGTCGTGCCGTCTACCTCCGCAAGATCAGGAATATACCGCTTAGGCACTGTGCAAAGCACGCCGGTCAGGTGAACAGGCGCAGGCGGCTCGTCAGATATATCCGCAAATCGTGCGTACTGCGCATCGCTCAGCCGTACCAGATAGACATAGCCATCAGCATCTCCGGCGAAGTAAAAGACCTTCTCGCTGCCGCTTCTGTCTGTCACCCGATAGACCCAGTCGGTCATATCCACCACATCGATATAGCTGTAATCCCCGGGCTGCTCCTCCCCTACCAGCAGCGGCGAAGGCTCCATCGCTTCCCTGTACCTCTGTACCTGCACAGCTTTTACTATACAGCATATGGCGATGACCATACACGCGGCAGTGATCCACCACCATCCGACGGAGTGCTTGACATAGCGCTGCATTTCCATGATCGTTCTTCCCTCCCAGCTCTTTATATATTATATCAAAAGCACCGTCAAGCGGCAAGAATTTCTCCTGCCGGACAGGAATATTCCATGATCTCCGCCCGGAAGGTTGCTTTTTTCCTCTATCAGCGGTATCATGATCGTATTAAGCGTTAAAAATCACCACGCAGGAGGACAACTGATGATCCGCGATATCTGTAAGGACGAAGCATTTTTGGCCCGGAAGGCCGAGCCGGCCACGATGGACGATCTTGGCACGGCGCAGGATCTGCTGGACACGCTGGCCGCCCACAAGGAGGGCTGCGTGGGCATGGCCGCCAACATGATCGGCGTCAACAAACGCATCATCGCTTTTGATGACGATGGGAGGTATCAGGTCATGTTCAACCCCGTCATCGTGAAGCGCGACCGCCCCTATGAGGCCGAGGAGGGCTGCCTGTCTCTCACCGGCCGCCGGAAGACGAAGCGGTTCCAGACCATCAAGGTACAGTGGCAGAACGAAAAGCTCCAGACCCGGCTCAAGACCTTCACCGGCTGGACAGCGGAGATCATCCAGCATGAGATCGACCATTGCGAGGGGGTATTGATATGATCCTGTATTTCTCCGGCACCGGCAACAGCAAATATGTGGCCCTGCGCTTGGCGGACGCACTGGGCGAGCCGCTTTGCAGCATGAACGGCCGCATCAAATCGGGTGACACCACCCCGGTGGAGACCGGTAAGCGGCTCATCATCGTCACCCCCACCTACGCATGGCGTATTCCCCGGATCGTGCGGGAGTGGCTGTTGAGCACGGTGCTGACCGGCGCAAAGCAGGCGTGGTTCGTCATGACCTGCGGCAGCGAGATCGGCAATGCCGGCAAGTACAACCACGCACTCTGTCAGGAGAAGGGACTTACCTGCATGGGCACGGCGCAGATCATCATGCCGGAGAACTATATCGCCATGTTCGACGCCCCACAGGCAGCGGAAGCCCGACAGATCGTAGCCAAGGCAGAGCCGGACATTGACCGGGCCATCGCCGCCATCGCGGCGGGAGAGCAATTCCCGCCCACTCGCAATAACCTCTACGACCGCTTCATGAGCGGTCCGGTGAATCCCATCTTCTATTCCTGCTTCGTCAAGGCGAAGGCCTTCACCGCTTCGGACGCCTGCGTCGGCTGCGGCCAGTGCGCGGAGCGCTGTCCCATGAACAACATCATGCTGCAAAACGAACGGCCCCTCTGGGGCGGCAGCTGCACCCACTGCATGGCCTGCATCTGCTACTGTCCCACGGAAGCCATCGAATACGGCAAAAAGAGTCCCGGCAAGCCGCGCTATCATTACGAGACCCTGTAAATCACCCGACATAAAAAGACACGCTGTACTGACGTACAGCGTGTCTTTTCAGGAGAGGCGGCTTTACCGCTATTGTCAATGCTCCTCGGTGGGACTGTGGAAGGTCTGTCCCGAGCGGGAGCGGGAACGGGTAAACAAACTAGGCAGCGCGGCGATCAGGCCGAACACCACGGCGGGAACGACCCATGCCAGTCCCAGACTGTACAGGGGCAGGTACTCCACGAAGGTCAGGGCCACGCCATAGGTGTGCAGGGTGCACAGCACGCTGGTCACCAGCGCGCCGATGACGGCGCAGCGGCTGACGCGGTCAGGCGCATGGGGAACGATCAGGGCAATGAAGATCAGCACCAGCGTGGGGGGATACACCACATCCAGCACGGGGGAGGCCACGGCCACGATGCGATCCAGACCCAGATTGGACACCACGGCGCTGAACACGCAAATGGCGATCACGAACGCCTTGTAGGGCACCTTGCCGCGACACAGCTCAGAGAAGTAGGCGGCAGCGGAGCTGGTCAGGGCCACGGCGGTGGTCACACAGGCCAGACCCACGACCACACCGAACAATACCATGCCTACCTTGCCCATCAGGCCCTCGACGATGACCATGGTCAGCTGGGCGCGGCCGATCTCGGCGCCGGTATACTGGGTGGAAACGGTAGCGCCCAGATAGGCAAGGCCCATATACACCGCCAGCAGCAGCACACCTGCCAGCAGCGCGGAGCCGCCCACGATACGCAGCTTGGATTTATTGCCGGAGTAGCCCTTGCTGGCAGCGCTCTGCAATACGATGATGCCGAAGGGCAGGGCCGCCAGCGCGTCCATGGTCTGGTAACCGGCCTTGATGCCGGTGACGGCCACGTTGTTGATCTGGGGCAGAGCCGCGATATCGCCCAGCGGCGTCACGACGCCCTTGATGATGATGGCAAACAGACCCACCAGCAGCAGCGGGGTCAGGATCTTACCCACGATATCCACCACGGCGGATTCCTTGATGCACAGCGCAAGGATCACCGCGAAAAAGATCACGGAGAACACCACCGGAGACACGCCGGAAATGTTGGGAGCGATGGCCATTTCATAGGTGCTGGCGGAGGTACGAGGGATGGCCACCATGGGACCGATGCACAGGATGATGGCGCACATCAGGATCTCCGCAGGCACGCGGCCTACGCGGTGCAGCACGGCCTCGCTGCTGCCCACGCGGAGCAGTGCGAACATACCCAGCAGCGCCAGACCGATATCCGCCACAAAGTAGGTGACAAAGCCGGTGATCCACTCAGGGCCGGCTTCCAATCCCAAATAGGGAGGGAACACCACGTTTCCCGCACCGAAAAACATGGAAAACAGCGCGAAACCGATGACGATCACGTCCCGAACTGCACTTTTTTTCTTTTGCATACTCATACCTTTCTCCTCGTTACACTTTCCTCTTCCGCGAAATCAACACAGTGTCATGCATTCCGCTCATATAGAGTAACATTTTTTTCATGACTTGAGAATTGAGCGTAATTCATCGGGTCATGAAAAAGACTTATGGCTCTCACAAATTTTACAAATTTTACCAAAATATTGACGGATAATTCACAGAATTGTCATTGAAGAGGCCGCTTTCTTGTGCTATATTTATAACTGTTTGAAAGTGTTTTTGTATAAATCGCAGAAAGCGAGGTTCCTATGGATGACAACAAGCTGCGGGCCGTGCTGACCGCCGTGCAATGCGGCAGCTTCGGCAAGGCTGCCGCGCAGCTGGGATATACACAATCCGCCATGACCCATCTGGTCAATAAGCTGGAGGCGGAGCTGGGCTGCACGCTGCTGACCCGCAGCAGCCACGGCGTTCGCCTGTCGGAGGAGGGCCAGCACCTGCTGCCCTATATCAATCAGGTGATCTCCGCCTGCGACGCGCTGCGCGGCGAGGCGCAGGTGCAGGGCGAGCTGTATGGCCGTGCCCTGACCATCGGCTGCTTCGCCAGCATTGCCCGCGCCCGTCTGCCGGAGCTGCTGAGCAAGTTCCGCAAGCTGCATCCGGAGATCAAGGTAGACGTGCTGGTGCAGGGCAATGAGCTGGCCGAAGCGCTGGAGCAGGACAAGATTCAGCTGGCACTGGTGGACGAGGCCTGCGGCAAGGGCTTCCACTGGACGCCGCTGACAGACGCGCCGCTGATCGCGGTGGTGCCGCCGGACTTCCCGTGGACGGAGGAGACCATCTCGCTGGAACGGCTGCTGCAAGAGCCGTTCCTGTCCAGCCCCGAACAGTATATTGAGCCGCTGCTGCCGCCGGACGCGCCGCGCCTGACGGTAACGGCATCGGATGACGGCGCCATCCTCTCCATGGTGGCAGGCGGTCTGGGCGTATCGGTGCTGTCCGCCTTCTCTCTGGAGGGCTATGAGGGCCGCGTGCGTGCCATCCCGCTGGACACGCCGGTATCCCGTCGTCTGGGCGCAGCGGTCAAGACGCTGCCCGCCGCCAATACCGCCGCCCGCACGTTTCTCACCTTCCTGAAACGCCAATACAGCGGCCGTCTTTCTTCTGTCGAATAACGCAAAGAAGCGCCATCCTCACGGATGGCGCTTCTTTGCGTTATGTTTTATTCGTTGGGCGTTACCACGCCGGAGACGTCCACGGGCTTGCCGTCCCGCCACAGGCGCTCCAGACCGTAGAACTCACGGGCCTCGGCGTTAAAGACATGCACGGCGATGCAGCCGTAGTCCAGCAGCACCCACGTACCGCCGCGATAACCCTCGCGGTGCAGAGGCTGCTCACCGGCCTCCTCCAGCATCACCTTTTCCACGTTGTCCACCAGCGCGTTGATCTGGGTATTGCTGGAACCGGTGGCGATGACAAAGTAATCCGCCAGCGTGGTCAGCTCGCCGATCTCCAGCACCTGAATTTCCCGGCCCTTCTTATCGCTGAGGGCTTTGGCCGCCAGCAGGGCCATTTCCTTAGGCTCTTTCATATGGTCACTCCTTTTTCAATGAGATAGTCTCTTGCGTCCAATGTATCGTGGTGTACGGGATTGCCCATGCCCTCCATCTCGTCGATGGTCATGGTAAGGCCCAGCAGCAGTCCACGGTCAATGTCATCATAGACCGCTTCCCGCAGGCGCACCACATCGGGATCGTTGGCAAACTCCCGGCTTGGCTCGATGTAATCGGCCAGATACAATATCTTCTCCATCAGGCTCATGCCCGCCCGGCCGGTGGTGTGGTACAGAATGGCCTCGTACACCTCGTCATCCACGCCGTACACATGGCGTGCGATGGCCGCGCCGGTCTTGGCGTGCAGCAGCTTCAATGCCTTTTGCTCCAATGGGTCGAGCCGGATGCCGTACCGTTCGCACAGCGCCAGCTGCTCCGCCATGTCCAGCTTCTTGGTGCAGTCGTGAAGCAAGCCCGCCACACGGGCCTTGGTCTCGTCCGCGCCGAAGCGGCGGGCAAGCTTCGCCGCCTCCGCCGCCGTACCCAGCACATGGGGCATCCGCTTTGGCTTGAGGTAGCTCATGGCGATGGGCCGCAGCGCCTCCACCGTCAGGTGCTTCAGATCGGCGGTCGTGCCGTACAAATGCTCCCGCTGAATATAGCCCCACACGGCTTCCGGCACAAGGTCACTCCCCTGCCCCGCCGCCAGCGCGGTACGGACATCGGTGGAGGACAGCTCGATGAGCTCCGGATTGTCCAGCAGCATCACATTCGCCTGATACTGCTCCTCCAGCAGCGCCTTCTGCCGCGCCATGGCGGCGCGGATATCCTCCTCCACACGGCTGAAGGTGGCAATGTGCGCCAATTCACAGATGACCTCCGGCTCATGCCATGTGTGGAGGGACAGGAACATGTCCGATCCCATCAGCAGCCACAGCTCCGCGTCGGGATACTGCTCGCGCAGGGCGCGCAGCGTGTCGCTGGTGTAGCTTTTGCCGGTGCGGCGCAGCTCGATGTCGCTGGCCCCGGCCACAGGGCCGATGGGCGCAGCCATCAGCGCCGCCATGTCGTACCGCTGCTGCGCCGTCACGCCGGACGGCAGCGGCTTATGGGGCGGCACATTGTCCGGTATCAGCAGCAGCTTGTCCAGTCCCAGCTGCGCTACGGCGGCACGGGCCATGGTCACATGGCCGTTATGGGGCGGGTTGAACGTCCCGCCGAATATGCCGATCCTCATGCCTGCTTCGCCTTTACCAGCTGGATCTTCCGCTTCTCCTTGTTGTGCTGATAGCGGTACAGCACGAACTTGCTGCCGATGACCTGCACCACCTCGCTGCGGGTGGCCACAGCCAGCTCCTCCGCCGCCTCGCGGGCGGTATACATGCTGTTTTCCAGCACCCGGCCCTTGATGAGTTCGCGGGCCTCCAGCGCGTCGTTGGCCTGCTTCACCAGATTGTCGCCGATGCCGTCCTTGCCCACATGGAGTATGGTATCCATGGTGGCGGCCATTCCCCGCAGCTGGGCACGCTGCTTACTTGTCAGTTCCATATCAGTGCTTCTCCAAATATTCTTTCAATTCCGCGGCGAAAACGCGCAGCGCGTTGCCCCGGTGGGATATCTCGTTTTTCTCCTCCGCCGTCAGCTGGGCGAAGGTGCGGCGCTTTTCCGGCACGAAGAACACCGGATCATAGCCGAAGCCCCGCTCCCCCATGGGAGCAAAGGCGATGGTGCCGTAGCAGTCCCCGTCCGCCGTCAGCACGTCGCCGTTGGGGAACGCGCAGCAGATGGACGTATGGAAATGGGCGGCGCGGTTGGTGGCGCCCCGCATGTTCTGCAGCAGTAGGGCGCAGCGGGCCGGATCGCTGTCCAGATCACCGTACCGGGCGGAGTAGATGCCCGGCGCACCCTGCAGCCAGCCCACACACAGGCCGGAGTCGTCACCGATGGCGGGCAGGCCGCTGGCTTCCATGACGGCCTTCGCCTTCAGCGCGGCGTTCTCGGCAAAGGTCGTGCCGGTCTCCTCCACATCCAGCGACAGCCCTAAATCGGATTCCAACACCACCTCCACGCCCAGCTGGGACAAAATTTCCTGCATCTCCTTCAATTTCCCACGGTTGTGGGAGGCTAATACAAATTTCATCGCAGAATATCCCCCACTATCTCTTTCTGTTTGGCGATCAGCTCTCGGTTGCCCTTGGCGCACAGCGTCACCAGCTCCTGCTGCTCCGCCACGGTGAAGGCCCGGCCCTCGCCGGTGCCCTGAATTTCGATGATCTCGCCCCGCTCGTTCATGATGCAGTTCAGGTCCACCTGCGCCCGGCTGTCCTCGGCATAGGGCAGATCCAGCACCGCCGTATCGTCCACGATGCCGGCGCTGACGCCCGCCACATAATGCTTGATGGGCATGCGGCCGATGTAGCCCTCCTTCACCAACCAGCGGCAGGCCAGCGCCAGCGCCACAAAGCCGCCGGTCACGCTGGCGGTACGGGTACCGCCGTCGCCCTGCAAAACGTCGCAGTCGATGGTGATGGTGCGCTCACCCAACAGCTTCATGTCCACCGCCGCCCGCAGGCTGCGGCCGATGAGCCGCTGAATTTCCGCGCTGCGTCCGGCCAGCTTCAGCTTGTCCACATCACGGAGGCTGCGCTGGCGGTTGGCACGGGGCAGCATGGAATACTCCGCCGTGACCCAGCCGCAGCCGGGCTTCACATGGGGCGGCACCTTCTCCTCCACCGACGCGGTGCACAGCACCACCGTGTCGCCGCAGCGAATGAGGACGCTGCCCTCGGCAAATTTATTGAAATCCGGCGTGATGGTCACATCACGCAATTCATTGAACTTTCTTCCGTCGGCTCTGGTCACGGATATCACTTCCCTTTCGGTGTTTTTTCGGCTCAGAACAGGTCTGCGGTAAACTCTCTTGCGTCGAAGGGCTTCAGATCGTCAATGCCCTCGCCCACACCTACGAACTTCACCGGCACCTGCAGCTCCTGGGCGATGGCGATGACGATGCCGCCCTTGGCGGTGCCGTCCAGCTTGGTCAGGACGATACCGGTCAGGCCCGCCGTCTCCTTGAAGGTGCGGGCCTGGATCAGGCCGTTCTGTCCGGTGGTGGCATCCAGCACCAGCAGCGTCTCGCATACGGAGTCCGGGCACTCCCGGTCGATGATCTTCCGCAGCTTGGCCAGCTCGTTCATCAGGTTCTGCTTGTTGTGCAGGCGACCTGCCGTGTCGCACAGCACCACGTCCACATGGCGGGCCTTGGCGGCCTGCAAGGCGTCGAACAGCACGGAGCCGGGGTCAGCGCCCTCATGCTGGCGGATGATATCCACACCGGCGCGGTCAGCCCAGATCTCCAGCTGGTCGGCAGCAGCGGCGCGGAAGGTATCTCCGGCGCACAGCATCACCCTTTTGCCCTCCGCCTTCAGCTGGGCGGCCAGCTTGCCGATGGACGTGGTCTTGCCCACGCCGTTGACGCCGATGAACAGCACGATACTGGGCGTGGTGGACAAGTTCAGTGATGCGTCGCCCACCTCCAGCTTTTCCGCCAGAATGGCCCGCAGCGCGTCCTTCACCTCGTCGGCACGGGTCAGCAGACGCTCCTTCACCCGCTTGCGCAGCTTGGCCACCGCGTCGGTAGCGGAGTCCACGCCCACATCCGCAAGGATCAGCGCCTCCTCCAGCTGGTCATAGAACTCGTCGTCCAGCTTATCAAATGTCACAGAGGCCAGCCATGCCTCCTTGAGCTGCTTGAAAAATCCCATAGTGTTCTCCTTATTTGATATTCAGCTCTTTTGCCATGTCGTTCATGTTGATGGTCAGGATGCGGCTGACGCCCCGCTCCTGCATGGTGACGCCGTACAGCACATCGGCCTCCTCCATGGTGCCCCGGCGGTGGGTAATGACGATGAACTGAGTCTTTCCGGCGATACGCCGCATATAGCGGGCATAGCGCACCACGTTGGACTCGTCCAGCGCCGCCTCGATCTCGTCCATGACGCAGAACGGCGTGGGATGTACCTTCAGAATGGCGAAATACAGGGCGATGGCCACGAAGGCCTTTTCACCGCCGGACAGCAGCGTGATGGTTTTCAGCTGCTTTCCGGGAGGCTGCACGCGAATTTCGATGCCGCAGTTAAGGATATCCTTCTCGTCCTCCAGCTCCAGCTGGGCCTTGCCGCCGCCGAACAGCTCCAGAAACGTCTCTTGAAAGCTTTCGTTCAGCAGCTTGAACTGCTGGGCAAAGATGACCGTCATCTGCTTGGTCAGCTCCTCGATGACGCCCAGCAGCTCCTCGCGGGCCTTCTCCACGTCGGTGCGCTGCTCGGACAGGTAGGTGTAGCGGGTGTTGACCCGCTCGTACTCCTCGATAGCGCCGATATTGGGCGTGCCCAGCCCCTTGATCTCCCGTGTCAGCTCCGCGATGCGGCGGGTGGCCTTGGGGACGCTCTCCAGTTCGATGCGCTGCTCCAGCGCGGCGCTGTGGCTCAGCTCATAGCGCTCCCACAGCTTATCCAGCAGGGCCTTTTCCTCCATGGCGTTGCCCTGCAGCTTCTGCTCCATGCGGGAAAGCTCCTGGGTGGTGGCAATGACCGCGTCGTTGCAGCTGCGGCTCTCCCGGTTCTTGGCGTCCCGCTGGCCCTCCAATTGCAGCTTCTGCTCCGACAGGGCGGTCAGCTGCGTCCGTAGGGCGTCACCCCGGGCATGCAACTCGTCCAGCTGCGATTGATGGGCGGCAATGTCGCCCTGCGCCTTTTCGTTGGCGGCGGCAAACTGATCCATCAGGGCCTGACGCTGCTCCCGGTCGGTGACCATATCCAGCCGCAGACGTTTCAGGTCGACAATACTGCGTTCACCCGCGCCGCGCTCGGCGGCCAGCGCCGCCTGAGCGGCTTTCTTCTCCGCGATCTGGTCCGACAGGGCGTTGGTCTTTTCCATCAGGTCGCTCTGGCCGGTCTGGCTCTCCTCCGCCTGACGGTGGAGGGCGGCAGCCTTTTCTTCCTTCTCCGCCATGTCCGCCTCCACGGCGGCGCAGCGCGCTTCATCGTCTCTGGTACGCTGGGCGAAGGTATTCAATTCGGCTTGCAAGTCCTCGCAGCTCTGCTCCAGCGTGGTCAGCAGGATATCGTAATGCTCCTGCTTGCCCTGATATTGCAGCACCAGATCCTCGGCCTTGCGCTGCTGGGCGGAAGCCACCTCCAGCTCGTACTGGGCCTTTTGCAGCTCACGCTGGGTATCCTCGGCCTTCTGCTTGGCGGCGGACAGCTTATCCTGCATGCCGCCCAGCTTTCCGCTGAGCTTTTCCAGCTCGTTGGCACGGCTCAGCACACCGGCGCTGCGGCTGACGCTGCCGCCGGTCATGGAGCCGCCACGGTTCATCACCTGTCCGTCCAGCGTGACGATGCGGAAGGCGCTGCGGAATTTGCGGGCCATGGCGATGCCGCAGTCCAGATCCTCCACCACCACGGTGCGGCCCAGCAGGCTCCTGAAAATGCCGTCATACTGCTTATCATAGGAGATCAGGTCGGCGGCAATGCCCACAAAGCCGTATTCGCCGCTGACATTTTCCCGCAGGGTCTCGCCGCGAACGGCGGTCATGGGCAGGAACGTGGCACGGCCGCCGTCCCGCTGCTTCAGATAGCCGATGGCGGACTTGCCGTCCTCCTCCCGTTCTACCACGATGTTCTGCATACCGGTGCCCAGCGCCACCTCCAGCGCCACCGTGTACTGCTCCTCAGTCTTCATCAGGCTGGCCACCGGGCCGCGGATGCCCCGCAGGGTCTTCTTCTCCGCCGCCTGCATCACCAGCTTCACCGCCTTGGAGAAGCCCTCGTACTCCTTCTCCATCTCCGTCAGCAGACGGATGCGGTTTTCCAGCGCCGCCACGTCCATGGTCAGCTGCAATTTCTCCGCTTCGGCATCGGCGGCACGCTTTTTGCGGCCCTCCATCTTCAGGCCGTGACCCTGAATGATGTTGCTGACGGCCTGCGCTTCCTCTTTGGCTTCGTTGAGGAACTTCCGGTTTTCCTTGGATTCCCGGCCGCTCTGCTCCAGCTTTTCCTGCGCGGCGGAAAGCTCCTGCTCCGTATGGGCCCGGCGCTCCGCGATCTGGCTCAGGCCGGATCGCAGGGCGGACAGCTCCGCCTTGCCGTCGGCGGCGGCGGACAGCAGCAGCGCTTCCTCCGCCCGCAGGGACTCCGCCGTGCGGGCCGCGCCAGCCGCGGTGTCAGTCAGCTCACGGGCCTGGGTCAGCAGGGCGTCCAGCTCCCGCTCCAGCGCGGCGCTCTCGGCGTCAATCTGATCGATGCGCTCCAGCTGGGCGTCCACCTGAGATTGCAGGCTGCCCGCCCGGTTCTCCGTATCCTCCATCTCCCGGCGGATACGGGCAATGCTTTCATTGTTGTGCTCCACGGAGGTGCGCAGCACGGCGATGGCGCTGTCATGCTCGCCGGAGGCGGCTTCCAGCTGGCTCACCTGTCCCCGCAGCGCTTCCGCCTGCAGATCGTTCTGCCGCACCTGCTCGCTCAGCTCCTCGGCAGCGGCATAGGCGGCTTCCAGCTCTGCCTCGGCCCGCTCCTTGTCGGCACGGGCGCTCTCCACATCGGTTTGCAGCTTGAACTTGGCGGTTTTCAGATTTTGCAGCTGCTCCAGCCACACGCTGATCTCCAGCACCCGCAGCTCGTCCCGCAGCACCAGATACTTCTTGGCCACCTCCGCCTGCTGGCGCAGCGGCTCCACCTGCAATTCCAGCTCCGCGATCTTGTCGTTGATGCGCACCAGATTCTCCTGCGTGCGCTCCAGCTTCCGCTCGGCCTCCTCCTTGCGGTGGCGGTACTTGCTGATGCCCGCCGCTTCCTCGAACACCTCGCGGCGCTCGCCGGACTTGACGGACAATATCTCGTCGATCTTACCCTGCCCGATGATGGAATAGCCCTCGCGGCCCATGCCGGTGTCCATGAACAGCTCGTTCACGTCCTTCAGGCGCACCGACTGCTTGTTGATGTAATATTCCGATTCACCGCTGCGGTAATAGCGGCGGGTAACGGCCACCTCCGCCTCGTCACGGGGAAAGATATGTTCCGTGTTGTCGATGACCAGCGTCACCTGCGCAAAGCCCATCTGGCTGCGCTTCTCCGTGCCGCCGAAGATCACGTCCTCCATCTTCGCGCCCCGGAGCTGGCGGGAGTTCTGCTCGCCCATGACCCAGCGGATGGCGTCGGAGATATTGGACTTACCGGAGCCGTTGGGGCCCACGATGGCGGTGATATCCTCTCCGAAATTCAGGACCGTCTTATCGGGGAATGATTTGAAGCCCTGAATCTCAAGCGCTTTAAGATACAAATAGTCCACCTCATTTTACAATGGCATACTTTAACTAGATTAGTGTATCAGAAAAGTGTGTATTTTTCAAGATAAAGTTGACGGGGTGACGTTTTGCTTCAAGGCAAATGATTTCTTTGCCTCCCTCTGACGAGGGAGGTGGCATGACCGAAGGTCATGACGGAGGGAGAGACAGTAAACGCAAGGTTCATTGCAATTCACTTATCTCTCCCCCAGTCTCGCATACGTTCGACAGCCCCCTCGTCAGAGGGGGCCTTTAAGGCGCATTATCCCACTCCGTGCATCTCACAACTTTTCATCCCTCTCTCCCCTTTTCCACCATCTTGTACAGTGCGTCCAGCGCGTCGCCCAGCGAGCCGATACGGTCAATGATGCCCAGCGCCACCGCCTCCTGCCCATAGATGACGCTGCCCACGTCATTGGCCATATCGCCCACCGACAGCATCAGCTCCCGGAACTTCTCGGCGCTGATGCGGGAATTGCGAGCCACAAAGTCGATGATCCGCTCCTGAATACGCTCAAAGTACCGGTAGGTGGCCGGGGCGGCGATGACCTGCCCCGACATGCGGACGGGATGGATGGTCATGGAGGCGCTGGGCACGATGAAGGTGGCCTTGCCGCACACCGCCAGCGGCACGCCGATGGAGTGGCCGCCGCCCAGCACCAGCGTGGCGGTGGGCTTGGTCATGCCCGCCACCAGCTCCGCGATGCCAAGGCCCGCCTCGATATCGCCGCCCACCGTGTTCAGCAGCAGCAAGAGGCCGTCCACATCGTCCTTCTCCTCCACCGAGGTCAGCAGGGGCAGGACGTGCTCATACTTGGTGGTCTTCACATTGGGCGGCAGGGTGGTGTGGCCCTCTACCTGCCCGATGATGGTCAGGCAATGGATGGTGCCCCGCTTGTTTTTCACCACCGTGGAGCCCATTTCGATGATCTGCTGCTGGGGCGTGTCCCGGTTTTCCGATTCGCTGCTCTGGCAGCTGTTGGCATAGTCGCTCATAGGTGCGCTCCCTCCTTTTTGCCCTAGTGTTTGCCGCAAAAAGGCAAACTATACCACCGGAAATGGCCGCCATTTCCGCCATGACTTGACATTTGGCCGTGTTTTCTATACAATACACAAGTCAATTTCAATGGATTTTGAACCGGAAACGGCGAAATCTCCTGAAAATAAGGAGGAAATCAAATGAAAAAACTGCTGGCATTCCTGCTGGCCCTGACGCTGGCGCTGTCTGTGACGGCCTGCGGTCAGGACACGGCAGCCAATGACGAGGAGCCAAGCGTCATCGAGCTGACGCTGTGGACATATCCCGTAGGCGACTGGGGCGACAAGGCGGCGGTGGAAAACCTGCTGACCCAGTTCAACAGCGTGTACCCCGACATCCATGTGACGGTACAGTGTCTGGACGAGGCCACCGGCGACGACAAGCTCAGTACCGCAGTGGATGGCGGCGTGGCCCCCGATATCCTGCTGGCCCAGCCGGACCGCCTGGTGAAGGGCTGGGGCGCGGAGGGCATGCTGGCCGACCTGTCCGAGCTGTGGGACGACGCCGACAAGCAGGAGGTCAACGCCGCCTGCCAGAGCGCCTGCTTCACCGCTGACGGCAAGTGCTACGCCTATCCCTTCGCCATGAACGTCCAGTGCATGGCCATCAACTACGACGCTTTTGTGACGGCGGGCGCCGACCAGTACATTGATCTGGAGACCCGCACATGGACCACCGAGCAGTTCACGCAGGCCGTCAAGGCGCTGTACAGCAAGTACGGCGAGACGGTGGCCGCCGTGTATTGCTCCGGCCAGAACGGCGACGAGGGCACCCGTGCACTGGTGACCAACCTGTACGGCGGCGCGTTTACCAACGACGCTCACACCGCCTATACCGTAAACGCCGAACCCATCCAGCAGGCGCTGACCCTGCTGCGGGACACCAAGGGCATCGAGTTTGACGACACCATCAACGGCGACGAGGAGGCCACGCTGTTCTATCACGAATCGCTGAAAATGTCCTTCTGCTGGAGCCTTGCCCGGCAGACCGCTGAGACCGTGGACGAGCCCACCGAAGAGGGCGCGGAGCCTGTGGTTCACGAGGCGGGCAAGACTGTCAACGGCCAGACCATCGAGTTCATGTCCTTCCCCTCCGAGACCGGCGAGAGTCGTCTGGAGGGCGACATCTGGTGCTTCGGCGCCTTCGATAACGGCGATCAGGAGAAGCTGGAGGCTGCCAAGCTGCTGATCCGCTACTTTGCCGACGGTCAGGGTACTTCCGCCGCCGTGAAGGCTGCCGGCTGCTTCCCCGTCCGCTCCACCGCCGACGGTGCGAGCCTGTCCGGCATCTGGAGCGGCAGCGACGTGATGCAGGAGTACGGCAAGCTGACGGAGCAGCTGGGCAACTACTACCAGCTGACACCCGGCTGGGCCACCGCCCGCACCGAGTGGTGGAACCTGCTGCAGCGCATTGAAAACGGCGGCGACGTGGTGATCGAGACCGACACCTTCGTGGACAACGCCAATGCCGCGGCAAGAGAATAATGAAATTCGGCGCTGCCGAATGAAATATGCCGCGCATATGAAATCCAGCCGCAGGCTGGATGAAATCACCCCTTTCGGGGTGGAAAATGTGTCCCTTCGGGACATTCAAACGCTTTTGGCGTGCCGCAGCCTGCGCTGCGGCACGCCAGTTCTGTCGCTGTTCCCATTGCCTTGCGGTCATTTTTGTGATATACTCCCATTACCATTGAAACGGAGGACGCTATGGCAAACTTTACAAAGCAGGCGATCAAGGCCTCTTTTCTGAAGCTGCTGAACCAACAGCCCCTGAGCAAGATCAGTGTGCGGGACATTGTGGAGGACTGCGGCATCAACCGCAATTCCTTCTATTACCACTTTCACGACATTCCCTCTCTACTGGGCGAGATCGTCACCGAGCAGACGGAGCAGCTGATTCAGGCTTACCCCTCCATCTCGTCGCTGGATGAGTGCTTCCACATGGCGTTTCAGTTCGCGCTGGAGAATAAGCGGGCGGTGATGCACATCTACCACTCGGTGAACCGGGACGTGTTCACCCAGAGCATGCTGCGGCTGTGCGACTACGCGGTGTCCACTTATGTCGCCACCGCTTTCCCCGACGATCCCATGAGCGAGAGCGACCGGCAGATCGTGATCCGCTTCATGAAGTGCCAGCTGTTCGGCATGTGCATCGACTGGATCGACCGGGGCATGACCGACGCTGCCTATGACGACCTGCACCGGATGCTGGAGCTGAGCCGGGACGTGCCGGAGCTGATCATCTGCCGCAGCCGGGAGAACAAGTGAATTTAGGCAAACCGCCCCTGTTTGCCCAAAAAGCAGGCAATACCGGCCCGCTGTCCAAGATTTGGACAGCGGGCCTTTTTCTGTCCATTTCCCCTTTTCACGGGAAATGCTATACTCCGCTATGCTGAAAAAACATCTGTGAAGGGGGTAAAGAAAATGCGTTCTGTCACACCTATGAAAACGGCGAAGATCGGCTATATCGTCATGTCCTCGCTGTTCTGCCTGCTGGGTATCGTGCTGCTGTTCACACCGGACGCCTCGGCGCTGTGGATCGGACGGCTGATGGGTATCGGCATGATCGTGTTCGGCGCGGTGAAGCTGGTGGGCTATTTCTCCCGTGATCTGTTCCGGCTGGCCTTCCAGTACGATCTGGCCTTCGGCATACTGCTGATGGTGCTGGGCGTGGTGACCCTCAGCCACCCCGGCGACGCCATGAGCTTCCTGTGCGTCATGTTCGGCATCCCGGTGCTGGCCGATGGCCTGTTTAAGATCCAGATCGCCGCGGATTCCCGCCGGTTCGGCATCCGCAACTGGTGGCTGGTGCTGATACTGGCGGCGCTGACCTGCGTCATCGGCGTGGTGCTGGTGTTCCGGCCCGACGCCGGCGTCCGGGCGCTGACGGCCCTGATGGGCCTGTCGCTTTTATGCGACGGCGTGCTGAATCTCAGCGTGGCGCTGTGTACCGTGAAGATCGTGGATCACCAGCGGCCCGACGTGATCGAGACCGACGACTATGAAATAGGAAAGGATGAATAAGACCCATGCGTGCTGCAAAAGCGATCGTCAAAAACCGCGTGCTGATTCTGGTTCTGGCGCTGGCGCTGATGATCCCCTCGGTGTTCGGCATGCTGAACACCCGCATCAATTACGATATGCTCAACTACCTGCCTGACGATATGGACACCGTCATCGGACAGAACACCCTGAAGGACGACTTCGGCAAGGGCGCCTTCTCCTTCATCATCGTGGAGGATATGCCCGCCAGAGACGTAGCCGCCCTGAAGGAGAAGATCGAGGCCGTGGACCATGTGGACACCGTGCTGTGGTACGACTCGCTGGCCGACCTGTCGGTGCCCATGGAGATGCTGCCCGACAAGCTCTATGACGCCTTCAACAGTGGAAACGCCACCATGATGGCGGTGTTCTTCGACTCGGCCACCAGCGAGGATGTGACCATGGATGCCATCCGGGACATCCGCGCCATCGCCGGAAAGCAGTGCTTCGTCTCCGGCATGTCGGCGCTGGTCACCGACCTGAAGGACCTGTGCGAGCAGGAGGAACCCATCTATGTGGCGCTGGCGGTGGCCTGTGCCTGCGCCGCCATGATGCTGCTGCTGGATGGCTGGCTGGTGCCCTTCGTATTTCTGGCCAGCATCGGCATGTGCATCGTGTTCAATCTGGGCAGCAACTACTTCTTCGGTGAGATCTCCTACATCACCAAGGCCCTGTCCGCCGTGCTGCAATTGGCCGTCACCATGGACTACTCCATCTTCCTGTGGCACAGCTACAATGAGCAGCTCCAGCGCACCACTGACCATAACGAGGCCATGGCCGTGGCCATCCACGAGACCTTCGCCTCGGTCATCGGCAGCTCCGTCACCACCATTGCGGGCTTCATCGCCCTGTGCTTCATGAGCTTCACACTGGGCCGCGATCTGGGTATCGTGATGGCCAAGGGCGTGCTGCTGGGCGTCATCGGCTGCGTCACCATTCTGCCCAGTATGATCTTGCTGCTGGATAAGCCCCTGCAAAAGACCCGCCACAAGTCCCTGATCCCCGACATGAGCGGCTTTGCCAAGGGCGTGTGCAAGCACTTCCCCGTGTTCCTCATCATCTTCGCCCTGCTGATCGCCCCGGCCTACTACGGCTATGACAAGACCAACGACGAGGTCTATTACGACATGGGCCAGTGCCTGCCGGAGGACATCGACTATGTGATCGCCAACTCCAAGCTGGCGGAGGACTTCGACATTTCCTCCACCCATATGCTGCTGGTGGACGCTGATCTCCCCACACGGGATGTGCGGGACATGATCGATGAAATGGAACAGGTGGACGGCGTGAAATACGTTCTCAGCCTTGAGAGTGTTGTCGGCCCAATGGTGCCGGAGGACATCCTGCCGGACTCCGTCCGCTCCCTACTGAATGACGGCCAGTGGGAGCTGATGCTCATCAACTCGGAGTACAAGGTAGCCAGCAACGCCGTCAGTGACCAGCTGGACAGTCTGAATGCCATATTGAAGAAATATGACGACACCGGTATGCTGATCGGCGAAGCGCCCTGCATGAAGGATATGATCGACACCACCGATCACGACTTTCAGGTGGTCAACGCCGTGTCCATTATCGCTATTTTCGTCATCATCGCCCTGGTGGAAAAGAGCCTGTCACTCCCCTTCGTGCTGATCGCCGTCATCGAGCTGGCGGTGTTCATCAATCTGGGCCTGCCCCACTACTTCGGCCAGTCCCTGCCCTTCATCGCACCCATCTGCATCAGCACCATCCAGCTGGGCGCCACGGTGGACTACGCCATTCTGATGACCACCCGCTACAAGGCGGAGCGTCTGAACGGCAATGACCGGAAGGCCGCCGTGTACACCGCCCTGCGGACCTCCGCACCGTCTGTCATCGTCAGCGGTCTGGGCCTGTTCGCCGCCACCTTCGGCGTGGCCGTGTACTCCAACATTGATATTGTCGGCTCCATGTGCATGCTGATGGCCCGGGGCGCGATCATCAGCGTCGTGCTGGTACTGCTGGTGCTGCCCGCGCTGCTGATTTTGTGCGACGGCATCATCTGCAAGACCACAAAGGGCATGAGCCATCTTTCCCGCAACAAGAAACAGGAGGTAATCTTATGAAAAAAGTACAAATCATTGCCACCGCGCTGGCGGTAACACTGGCCGGCAGCCTTACCGGCATCTCCGCCTTTGCCGCCAATAAGCAGGACACCGGCACCACGACCCCGGAGCCGGTGGCGGCCACGTCCACCGTGGAGAGCGCTTCCTCCGCAGCCGGAGAGACGGTATATATCATCGCCAACACCGACGGCAGCGCCAAAAAGGTCATCGTCAGCCAACAGTACGACAAGGACGACCCCAATGCCGCGCAGGAGGCCAGGGCCACTCTGACCGACGCCCAGAACGTGAAGGGCGACAACTGCTGGCAGGGCACCACCGACAAGGCGCTGCCCGTCACCACCGCCATCACCTACACACTGGACGGCAAGTCCGTCTCCGCCGAGGATCTGGCGGGCAAGAGTGGCCATGTGACCATCCGCTTTGACTATACCAACAACCAGTACGAGACCAAGACCATCAACGGCAAGTCTCAGAAGATCTATGTACCCTTCGCTGCACTGACCGGAGCGCTGCTGGACAGCGACCGCTTTACCAATGTGTCCGTCACCAACGGCAAGCTGGTGGATGACGGCAACCGTACCGTCGTGGTAGGCATGGCCTTCCCCGGCTTGCAGGAAAGCCTTGCGCTGGACAGCGATAAGCTGGCCATCCCCTCTTATGTGGAGATCAGCGCCGACGTGACTGACTTCGCACTGGATACCACGCTGACCATCGTCACCAACTCCGTGTTCAATGACGTGGACAACGGCAAGCTGGACGAAAGCGCACTGAGCGATCTGTCCGGTGGCATCGGCAAGTTGACTGATGCCATGGCGCAGCTGATGAGCGGCTCCGGTGAGCTGTACGACGGACTGAACACCCTGTTGAGCAACTCCTATCAGCTGTCCAGCGGTGTTGGCCAGCTGGCCAGCGGCCTCCAGACACTGGACAGCAACAGCGCTCAGCTGAACGCCGGTGCCAAGACCGTGTTCAACACCCTGCTGGACACCGCCAATACCCAGCTTCAGGCCAACGAGAGCCTGAAAGAAGCCGGTATCACCGTTCCCACCCTGACCATCAGCAACTACGCCGACACGCTGAACGGCGTGATCGCCGCCCTTGACCCGGAAAGCGTCATCGCGCAGGCCGAACAGGTGGCCCGCGAAAAGGTCACCGCCGCCGTCCGCGCACAGGAGGACACCATCCGCGCCGCCGTCACGGAAGCGGTGCAGCAGCAGGTCACCGCTCAGGTAACGGAAGCCGTTACCGCTCAGGTACAGGCCAAGGTTCTCTCCGGCGTGCTGCAAGCCTCCGGTATGACGCAGGAGCAGTATGACGCCCTGCCTGCGGACAGCGAGATCAAGGCGAGTATCGATGCCGCCGTGGCTGCCCAGATGCAGAGCGATGCCGTACAGCAGCAGATCAGCGCCGCCGTAACGGAGAATGTGGCCGCCCAGATGGGCTCCGAACAGGTCAAGGCCCTTATCGACCAGAACACCGAGCAGCAGATCACATTGCTGATCGAGCAGAACATGAACTCCGACGAGGTGAAGGCCCAGATCAACGCCGCGGCGGCACAGGCCAGCGCAGGCGCACAGCAGCTGTTGGCCCTGCGGCAGCAGCTGGACAGCTATAACACCTTCTACATGGGTCTGAAGGCATACACCTCCGGCGTGGCGGAAGCCAAGGCCGGAGCCGCCAAGATCAACAGCAGCATGCCTGCCCTGATCGACGGCGTACAGCAGCTGCGTGATGGCGCGGGCCAGTTGGCCGACGGCTTGAAGCAGCTGAATGAGGAGGGCATCCAGAAGCTGGCAGACGCCTTCGACGGCGATCTGGGGGAGCTGAGCGATCGGCTGCAAGCTGCCATCGACGTATCCCGTGACTATCAGGGCTTTACCATGAGCAGCGGCAGCGGCGTGAAGTTCATCTTCCGCACCGAGGCCATCGAAGCCGCCGAATAAACCAACCACGCAGATAGCAGAACAGCCGCCCGACTCATACCGGGCGGCTGCTTTTCAATGCGCAGACACAAAAAACAGGAGATGCGATGCATCTCCTGTTTTTATATGCTTGTAAGAAACTTACTTCAGCTCGACCTTGCCGCCGACTTCCTCGACCTGCTTCTTCAGAGCCTCGGCGTCCTCCTTGGACAGGGCTTCCTTCATGGTGGTGGGAGCGCCCTCGACGGCAGCCTTGGCCTCGGCCAGGCCCAGACCCATGACCTCGCGGATGACCTTGATGACCTTGATCTTCTGAGCGGCATCGAAACCGGTCAGAACCACGTCGAACTCGGTCTTCTCCTCAGCAGCGGGAGCAGCAGCGCCAGCAGCGGGAGCGGCCATAGCGGCAGCGGAAACACCGAAAACTTCCTCCAGAGCGTGAACCAGCTCGCTGAGCTCCAGAACAGTCAGACCCTTGATCTCTTCGATCATAGCAGTAACTTTCTCAGACATTGTAATAGCCTCCTGTTGTTAGAATAATGTTTTGTGTAAAATAGGGGGATGCTTACTCGGCAGCGGCTTCTTCAGCAGCAGCCTCGGCGGGCGCACCCTGCTTCTCGGCGATCTGTTTGATAACGCAGGCCAGAGCAGAGATGGGAGCCAGCATGGTACCCAGCACCTGAGCCTGCAGGACAGGCAGTGCGGGGATGGAAGCCAGAGCATTGACGGTGTCCATGGAAACGACCTTGCCTTCCATGAAGCCGCCCTTGATCTCGAACTTGCCGTTGAGCTTCTTTGCGAATTCAGCAATGACGCGGGCGGGAGCCACGGGATCGCCGGCGCAGATGGCCAGAGACGTGGTGCCGTTGAGCTGATCGTCCAGCTCGTTCAGACCGCAGTTGTTGAATGCAAAGCGCAGCAGGGTGTTCTTGACGACGGTGTACTCGATGTCGTTTTCACGGCACTTGGCACGCAGCGCGGTATCCTCCGCCACGGTGATGCCCTTGTAATCCACAAGGACGCCGGCAGCCGCGTTCTGCACCTTATCGGTCAGAGCCGCCACGATCGCCTGCTTTTCAGACAGTACTTTTGCGTTGGGCATTCTTCTTGTTCACCTCCATGAGATTTTGCGGTACACCTCTGTGTACCATGGGAAACGAGGTGCGTTCTTAGAGAAAAAACCATCCCCATGCCGGAAAGACATGAGGATGGTGTCAGCAATCATGAAATATTGCCATCCTCGGCAGGATTTACGGCTTGCGCCACCTGCTGTCTTTGGAACGCATCTAGTATTATATCCATTGCCGGACAGCTTGTCAAGCAAAAGATAACAGATTATGCAGCTTTTTGTGACTTACAGCTGCTTGTTGGCGTTCATCTTCACGCCGGGGCCCATGGTGGAAGCGGCCACGCAGGACTTGATATACTGGCCCTTGGCAGCGGCGGGCTTGGCCTTGATGATGGCGCCGATGAGAGCGGAATAGTTCTCGAACAGCTTGTCAGCGCCGAAGGAGACCTTGCCGATGGGGCAGTGGATGATGTTGGTCTTGTCCAGACGATACTCGACCTTACCGGCCTTGACTTCCTTGACGGCCTTGGCCACATCGGGAGTGACGGTACCGGCCTTGGGGGAGGGCATCAGGCCCTTGGGGCCCAGGATCTTACCGAGGCGGCCCACAACGCCCATCATGTCGGGAGAAGCGACGACCACATCGAAATCGAACCAGTTTTCCTTCTGGATCTTCTCGACCATATCCATATCGCCAACGAAGTCGGCGCCGGCCTCACGGGCAGCGTCAGCCTTGTCGCCCTTGGCGAACACCAGAACACGGGCGGTCTTACCGGTGCCGTTGGGCAGCACGATGGCGCCGCGGACCTGCTGGTCAGCGTGACGGGAGTCGACACCCAGCTTGACGTGCAGCTCGACGGTCTCGTCGAACTTGGCGCTGGCGGTCTTGCAGATCAGCTCCAGACCCTCTTTGGGATCATACAGGGCGGCCTTGTCGATCTGCTTGGCGATCTCTTTATATTTCTTACCTCTAAACATCGTTACACCCTCCTTACTCGCCGACGACAACGCCCATGGAGCGGGCGGTACCGGCGATCATGCTCATAGCGGCTTCCAGAGAAGCAGCGTTCAGATCGCGCATCTTCATTTCGGCGATCTTCTGGATGGAAGCCTTGGAGATGGTGGCGACCTTTTCCTTGTTGGGCACGCCGGAACCGGACTCGATGTTGCATTCCTTCTTGATGAGGACAGCAGCGGGGGGAGTCTTGGTGATGAAAGAGAAAGAACGGTCAGCATAGACGGTGATGACCACGGGGATGATCAGACCCATGTCGTTCTTGGTGCGCTCGTTAAATTCCTTGGTAAAAGCGGCGATGTTGACGCCGTGCTGACCCAGAGCGGGGCCAACGGGGGGTGCGGGAGTTGCTTTGCCTGCAGGGATCTGCAGCTTCACATAACCAACGACTTTCTGTGCCATTTTAAGGCACCTCCTTTAATAAAATGTGGTAGCGGCTTACCCAGTGTAAGAACCGCTCTTGGCGAGACGCATATGTCTTGGCGTCTCTCCCACTTGCGCGAATACTGCCGCGCGTCAGGACAGGACTTCCACCTGATCGAGCTCCAGCTCCACAGGCGTCTCTCTGCCGAACATGGATACCACCACCCGGACTTTGTTCTTCTCGGGCTCGATCTCCTCCACGATACCGGTAAAGCTGGCCAGCGGGCCGTCCGTGATCTTCACGGTCTCGCCCACGTTGTACTTCACCACGATCTCGTGCTTCTCCAGCGACATCTGGCGCACTTCCTCGTCTGTCAGGGGAATGGCCTTGTTGGCCTCGCCCACGAAGCCGGTAACGCCGCGGATGTTGCGGATGATATGCCACGTTTCATCGGTCAGCACCATCTTAATGAGCACATAACCGGGGAACACCTTGCGTTCCACTTCCTTCATGACGCCCGATTCGGTCACTTCCGTCACGGTCTCCATGGGGATCTCCATGCGCAGGACCATGTCCTCGCAGTGGCGATTGGTCACGGACTTCTCGATGGCGGCCTTCACCGCGTTTTCGTAGCCGGAATAGGTATGGATCACATACCACTTCGCATTGTCAGCCATAGCCCGCTCCTTACGCGAACAGACCGATCAAAGCTTTGACCGCCTGCAGGGCGACCGCATCGAAGATCCAGATGAACGCGCCGACGATCACGGAGCACAGCAGCACCGTGCCGGTGTTCTTGGCAGTCTCCTTGCCGGAGGGCCATACGACCTTCTTCAGTTCGCTTTTCATTTCGCGGAACCAGCGACCGCGATCCTTGACTTTCTTTTCTTCAGCCATCGTAATTTCTCCTTCCGATTACTTCGTCTCGGTATGGACGGTGTGCTTTCTGCAGAAGGGGCAATACTTGTTCAGCTCAAGCTTGTCAGGGGTATTCTTCTTGTTCTTCATCGTGTTGTAGTTTCTCTGCTTGCACTCGTTGCATCTGAGAGTGATTTTCACGCGCATGTAACGGCACCTCCTTATTAGATTAGGTATTCCCTTGTGGGATACCCGTTTGCCTCCCTGATATCGCGGCCGCTCTTTCTCCGCGCCCAAAGCGAAAAAGCGCACAAAAAGAAAGCACCCACTCACAGGTATTGTCCACTATAACACACTTTTCCGGCGAGGTCAACCTCTTTTTGCGGGATTTTTTCAGGAATTTTCGTGGTTTTTGTGTCTTTCGACACCCCTTCTCTTTTCCCTGTTGCGAAATCGCGGAAAACGCGGTATGATAGATGAAAATGATTCCCCCATCAGGAGGTTTTTCCTATGAAGATCATGGCCATCGACTACGGCGACGCCCATACCGGCGTGGCCATTTCCGACGCCACTGCCACGCTGGCGGGGTACTCCACCGTCATCGACAGCCGCAAGGCTGACGTGGTGACGGCAGAGATCTGCCGTCTGGTGCAGGAGCACGGCGTGACGGAGCTGGTGCTGGGCTATCCCAAGAACATGAACGGCACCCTCGGCCCCCGTGCGGAGAAGTGCGCCGCCTATGCCGACACCCTGCGGGAGGCCACAGGGCTGAGCGTCACGCTGTGGGACGAGCGGCGCAGCACCGTGGAGGCCCACGCTATCCTATTTAATAATGGTAAAAACGGCAGGCAGAGGAAGAAAACCGTGGACGCGGTGGCGGCTTCGCTGATGCTGGAGGGCTATCTGACCTGGAAACGATTGGAGAAGCAGGCATGAGAGTACTGGTGATCGGCGGCGGAGCCGCCGGGATGATGGCGGCGCTGACGGCGGCGGAAAACGGCCACGCCGTGACGCTGCTGGAGCGGCAGGGCCGTGTGGGCCGCAAGCTGATGGCCACCGGCAACGGCCGGTGCAATCTCACCAACCACCACGTCTCCCCCTCCCACTATCATGGGGAGACGCCGGACTTCTGCCGCTATGCGCTGGAGGCCTTCGACGTGGGCAGCACGCTGCTGTACTTCGCCGGACTGGGGCTGCTCACCACGGCCGAGGACAGCGGGCGGGTGTATCCCTTCAGCAACATGGCCGGCAGCGTGCTGGACGTGCTGCGTTTTGCGCTGGAAGGCCACGGCGTCGACCTGCATACCGCCTGTCCGGTAACGGGCATCCGCAAAAAAGGCAATAGCTTCCTCATCCGCACTGAGAACGGTGAGGAATTTACCGCCGATAAGGTCATTCTGGCGGCGGGCGGCGCGGCAGGCGGCAAGGTGGGTGGCGTCATGGACGGCTATCAGCTGGCGAAAAGTCTGGGCCACCACCGCACGGCGCTGTACCCCTCGCTGGTGCAGATCAAGACCGACCCCACCTATCCCCGCGCCCTGAAGGGCGTGAAAGCGGAAGCCGCCGTGACCATTCGCCGGGGCGGTGAGGTACTTGCCCAGAACCGGGGCGAGGTGCTGTTCACCGAGTACGGCGTCAGTGGCCCGGTGATCTTCGATATCTCCCGCGCTGCCGCCACAGGCGGCGACGGCCTGACGGTGACGCTGGATCTTCTGCCGGACTGGGAGCCGCGGGAGGTGCTGGACTGGCTGCGTCAGCGCCGTGACAGCGCAGGTGAACGGGAGGCGGGCACGCTGCTGACCGGCGCACTCCACAGCCGTCTCGGCCAGATGGTGTGCAAGGCGGCAGGCTTCACCAACCAGAGAGCGACCGACCTCAGCGACGGCGACCTGCGGCGGATCGCGGCGCAGGTGAAGAACTTCACCCTGCCCATCACCGACGTGTGCGGCTTCGATCAGGCACAGGTGACGGCAGGCGGCCTGCGGTGCGACGAGTTCAATCCCCATACCATGGAGAGCCGCCTTGTACCGGGCTTCTACGCCTGCGGCGAGGTGCTGGACATCGACGGTGACTGCGGCGGGTACAACCTGCAATGGGCTTGGAGCAGTGGACGGGTGGCCGGACAGGTCAAGACGCTTTGATCGTATCATGCGGCGGGGTGTGGTCACCCCGCCCTACATGTCAATGTTCTCCTCCCCCTTTCGTGATTTTACAAAAAATTCACACTTGCCTATTGACAATTTTGACAAAGATGGTAGAATGTAGCCTAGCTAATATCCCAGACAACTTCATACCTTATCAAGAGTGGCGGAGGGAACGGCCCAATGAAGCCACGGCAACCTGTTTTTCAAGGTGCCAAATCCGACGTTGAATCGAAAGATGAGGAAAGAGCAAGAAAGTTCAGCACTCTGTCGGTTCAGGCAGGGCGCTTTTTTTGTTGCACATTTCCGAGAATTGAAAGGAGATCAAAATTATGGCAAAGCATCTGTTTACTTCCGAATCCGTTACCGAGGGACATCCCGATAAGATCTGCGACCAGATCAGCGACGCCGTTCTGGACGCCATTTTTGAGAAGGATCCCAATGGCCGCGTGGCCTGCGAGACCACCGCTTCCACTGGTTTGATCCACATTATGGGCGAGATCACCACCTCCTGCTATGTGGACATCCCCAAGATCGCCCGCGAGGTGATCCGCGATATCGGCTACGATAACGCCACCTACGGCTTTGACTGCAACACCTGCGCCGTCATCACCAACATCGACGAGCAGTCCGGCGATATCGCGCTGGGCGTGGACAAGTCTCTGGAGTCCAAGGAGTCCGGCCATGACGAGCTGGACAACGGCGCCGGCGATCAGGGCATGATGTTCGGCTACGCCTGCGACGAGACCCCCGAGCTGATGCCGCTGGCCATTTCTCTGGCCCACAAGATGGCCAAGCGCCTGACCGACGTGCGCAAGCAGGGTCTGCTGACCTATCTGCGCCCCGACGGCAAGACCCAGGTCACCGTGGAGTATGACGAAGGCGGCAAGCCCTCCCGCGTGGACACCGTGGTAGTCTCCACCCAGCACGCCGCCGAGGTCTCTCTGGAGCAGATCCGCAAGGATATCATCGAGCTGGTCATCAAGCCCACCGTTCCTGCCCAGCTGCTGGACGAGAACACCAAGTTCTACGTGAACCCCACCGGCCGGTTCGTCATCGGCGGCCCCCAGGGCGACAGCGGCCTGACTGGCCGTAAGATCATCGTGGATACCTACGGCGGCAGCGCTCCTCACGGCGGCGGCGCTTTCTCCGGCAAGGATCCCACCAAGGTGGACCGCTCCGCCGCTTACGCCGCCCGCTGGGTCGCCAAGAACGTGGTGGCCGCCGGTTTGGCTAGCAAGTGCCAGATCCAGCTGGCCTACGCCATCGGCGTGGCCCGTCCCGTCAGCGTGATGGTGGACACCTTCGGCACCAGCGTGGTGGCCGACGATCAGCTGGAAGCCGCTGTGGAGAAGGTGTTCGACCTGCGCCCCACCGCCATCATCCGCGACCTCGACCTGCGCAAGCCCATCTATCGCCAGTTGGCCGCTTACGGCCACATGGGCCGCGAGGATCTGGGCGTTGCTTGGGAAAAGACCGACCGCGTGGAGGCTCTGAAGGCCGCTCTGGGTAAGTAATTTTCCAAAATTTAGCAAGTTAGCAAAAAGCAACTTGCATTTGTCGGCTCCTTGTGCTATACTTTACTGCAATAAAAACTAGGAGTGATAACATGCATTTGCAGGAATCCGGCGAAATGTATCTGGAGACTATTCTGGTGCTGACCAACAAGTCACCCCACGTCCGTGCCATCGACGTGGGCGAATACATGGGCTATTCCAAGCCCAGCGTCAGCCGCGCCATGGGCCTTCTGAAAAACGGCGGCTATATCAAGGTGGACGAGAATGGCTTCATCACACTGCTGGAGCCGGGCCGCGAGGTGGCCGAGATGATCTACGAGCGCCACACGCTGCTGACGCAGTTCCTGACCAAGCTGGGCGTATCGCCTGAGGTTGCGTCCGAGGATGCCTGCAAACTGGAGCATGTGATCAGCGACGAATCCTTCCAGGCCATCAAGCGTCACGCGCATCTGGGCGTGGAAAAATAAGCAAAAAATGTGCACCCTGCCGGGTGCACATTTTTTCTGCATTGCATGCGTTTTTTGCCAATACAAGGCAAAGCCATTTTGGATGATACCGCCTTTGGCGGCATACCGAAGTTCTTCACTTTTCACTCTTCGCTCTTCACTGAAAAAGGGGCTGCATCAGCAGCCCCTTTTTTATTTCACTTCTACCCTTGGCCCCGGACGGAATTCCTCGGAGACCACCCGGATAGCGATACCTCCGGCGGACAGCTCCGTCAGCCGCGCCTGCAGGGCGTCTGCCTTCTCCGCAGGCAGCGAGATGGACAGCACCACGTCCGCGCCATAGGCCACATCGTCGATGACGCCGCCCTGCCCCTCGATCTCCAGCTTCACCCGCTCGAACAGCGGATAGGTGCAGGGCACCTCCACTCTGGCCCATGCGCCCATCACCGCCACGCCGGATGCCACCAGCGCGTCCTTGGCCCCCTTGGAATAGGCGCGGGTCAGGCCGCCCGCGCCTAGCAGGATGCCGCCGAAATACCGGGTCACCACGCAGCACACATTGGTGACCTCCTCCCGCTCCAGCACCTTCAGCATAGGCTGTCCGGCAGTGCCCTGAGGCTCACCGTCGTCGCTGTATCGGGCGGTGGTGGGGCCGATGCGATAGCACCAGCAGTTGTGGCGGGCGTCGTAGTACTTAGCCTTCATGTCCTTGATATACTGCTGGGCCTGCTCCTCCGTCTCCACCGGCCAGATGTGGCTGATGAAGCGGGAGCGCTTTTCCACGAACTCACTGTCCGCCGCCTGAAAGGGAACACGAAACTCACCCATGCCGCACCTCCTTCTCCCAGTCCTCCTTTGTCACAGCGTAGTAACAGGTG
Source organism: bacterium (assembly GCA_963640475.1). Lineage (GTDB taxonomy): Bacteria > Bacillota > Clostridia > Oscillospirales > Oscillospiraceae > Vescimonas. Next base: position 41,621 of record CAVHYW010000007.1, read on the forward strand.
GCCCGTTCCTGTCCGTCGGGCCACAGCACGGAGGCCCCATCGCAAACATGGGTGAATCCGCACTTTTCGATGACGCGGCGGGACTTGTCATTCCCCGGGAAATGGCCGCACCAGACACGCGCCGCACCCCGCTCCGTAAAGCACCAGTGCAGCAGTTCCCGCACCGCCTCGGGAATGAGCCCCTGCCCCCAGAAAGGCCGCCCGATCCAGTAGCCGATCTCCGGCTCGCCCTCCCCATCCGGCGCATCGGTGGGAAATATGCCCACGGAACCAACGGCCTCCTCCGGCCGTTCCCGCAGCAGCACCGCCAGCGTGTCCGGCTGGGACAACACTGTTCGAATGATCTGGCGGCTCTCCTCCACGGACTCGTGGGGCTTCCACCCTGCCGCGGGGCCTACCTGACCGTCGCAGGCATAACGGTACAGACTCTCTGCGTCCTCCTCCCGCCATGGCCGCAGTACCAGTCGCTCCGTCGTCAGCGTCATTCCCAATCCTCCTTTGGCGGCTGCCAGCCCTCGATATAGTCCTTCAGCTGGCCCAGCAGCCGGGGATTGCACACGGCCACCACGTCCACCGTGGCGCCGTACTCCACGCTCTCCACTTTGGCCTCACGGTACAGGCTGTCCAGTGCTCCCGCCTTGTCGTAGGGCAGGTGCAGCGTCACCCGCTTGGTGCCCTTATCAAGCTTCCTGTCGATCAGCGCCAGCAGATTGGGGATGCCCTCGCCGGTCTTGGCAGAGATAGCCACGGCGTCCTCCTCTTTGGCCCGGTCGCCGGGGAAGCTGAGGTCGGACTTGTTATACACCCGGATGCAGGGGATGGTGTCCGCCCCCAGCTCGCGGATCAGGCGATCCACCGTGTCGGCCTGCTGCCGCCATTGGAGATTGGAGGAGTCGATGACGTGCAGCAGCAGGTCGGCGTACTCCAGCTCCTCCAGCGTGGCCTTGAAGGCCTCCACCAGCTGGTGGGGCAGCTTGCGGATAAAGCCCACCGTGTCGGAGATCACCACGTCCAGCGTATCGCTGACGGTAAGCAGTCTCGTGGTGGTGTCCAGCGTGTCGAACAGGCGGTTGTTGGCGGGGATGTCCGCCCCGGTGATGGCGTTCAGCAGCGTGGACTTGCCCGCGTTGGTGTAGCCCACGATGGCCACCACGGGGATCTCATTCTTGCTGCGGCGCTGGCGCTGGGTGGCGCGTACCCGGCGCACCTCCTCCAGCTCGTCCTTCAGCTTGTCGATCTTGCGGCGAATGTGGCGGCGGTCGGTCTCCAGCTGGGTCTCGCCGGGACCCTTGGTGCCGATGGGAGAGCCGCCGGTGCCGCCCTGCCGCTCCAGATGGCTCCACATGCCGATTAGCCGGGGCAGCAGGTACTGGTACTGGGCCAGTTCCACCTGTAAGCAGCCCTCTTTTGTTCTGGTCCGCTGGGCGAAAATGTCCAAAATCAGGCCGCTGCGGTCAATGACCTGCACGCCCAGCAGCTCGGTCAATACACGAATTTGCGACGGTGACAGGTCGTTGTCAAAGATCACCATGGTGGCCTTTTCGTTGTCCACCATGCGCTTGACCTCCTCCACCTTACCCTCGCCGATGAAGCTGTGGGGGTCGGGCTTCTCCCGGCTTTGCAGGATGATGCCCGCCGTGTCGCCGCCCGCCGTGTCCACCAGCTCCGAGAGCTCCATCAGGCTCTCCTCATCGGCGCTGTCATCGCCCAGCACCGGTGAGCGCAGGCCCACCAGCACGGCGTGGTCACGGGATTCCTTGTTGTTTTCCAGTGTTTTCCGTTCCATAGTACCCTCGGTCAAAAGAATTTTCCCCTATTATATACGTTTTCCCGCCGGTTGTAAACGGAAAAACCTATATCAGCAGCAGACTGACTCAGAGCCTGCCGCACTTATGCCAGCATACCGACCGCCATCATCGCAGCGCCCACCAGAAAACACGCCGCGGTATAGATATGGCCCGGATACTGCTTCACCCATGCCGCTATAATGCTGCGCAGCCCAACGCCCATGATGAAAGCACCAATCAGCCAAAGCAAGCTTCTCCACGTTGTGCTGAAGCTTTTTTCCGGCCACAATATGCCAGACAGGGCCATCGGCACGAAAAGAGCCACCATCTGCAATAAAACCAACAGCATTTCCAGCGTCGCTTCTTTATCGCTCACTTCTTCACCACTGGTGCAAGGCAGGATCAAGAAGATCACTTCTTCCATCTTCGGCACATGCATATAAAACACCGGCTTCAAAGGCGTTCTGTTGGCACTGCGCTTTTTCTCTTCCTCCTTCATGCGGAGTTTCCGTCTGTCTTTCCGCTCCTTGGCACGGCTGATCCGCTCCTCAGCACGAGAAAGCCGTTTCGTTCTCTTTTCATCGGCACGGGACGCCTGCACCTCCACCGCCTGACAGCCGGTCAGCTTTTCGATGGCGGTCTTTTCATGACCGGGCAGCCACAGCTGATAGGTCTCGCCCTTGTATTGCATGGACAGGATACAATAGCCCTTAACATATATACGCTTTCCGACGGCATATACGCCGTCAGCCGTGTATTGCCGCCAGCTGCGCCGCTTGTTCCATTCGTCCAGACGCACGGCGCTCTGGCGATAGGTCAGCGTGGTCACACACGCAAGGGACACCTCCAGCCGGACGTCCACATCCGCCATGCAGAGGGTGTCATCCCTGCGCCACATGCGCACCGGTGTGTTGAACAGATCCCCCGCGCCGCGGTTGACAGGCTTCACCTCGCCGTCCTGCATGTGGTAGCACATGGAGAAAATATCCACCTCTGTGGTGTTCCTGGGGATACCCAGCGCGTCGTAGCAGGCACGTTGTGCGCTTCTGATCCGCTGCCGGATGGCCAAGTGTTCTTTGCTCATATTCACGCGGCGCTCACGAGCCTTCTGCACCACCCAAATCACCAACAGGTACATTACGCACCCAGCGCCGAACCAGAACAGTCCCGGATGATCACGGAGGGCTTCAAACAGCGGAACATATCGCCTTACGTAGTGTCTGGGGAAAAAACCGGAAAGCATCACAACCGCAGCGACCATAAGCATGTACCACACCCGCGGCAGGTTCGCACTGCTGAGGATCTTCGCCTCCTGCTTCTCCGCAGCGTCCAGCTCTCTCAGCAGCGCGGTGTCTGTTTCCGCTGCGGCGAACACCTCGCCGTCAAAGCGGTCGCCGTCCCGGATGGGATCCAGACTTGTGCCCCATAATACCTTCATATGATCCTCCCTTTATCCCAGAGCCTGCCGCGCTTATGCCAGTATACCGACCGCCATCATCGCGGTGCCCACCAGAAGGCACGCCGCGGTATAGATATGGTCCGGATACTGCTTCACCCATGCCGCTATAATGCTGCGCAGCCCAACACCCGCGGCAAAAGAGCCGATCAGCCAAAGCAAGCTGCATATTGCGCTGAAGCTTTTTCCCGGCCACAATATGCCGGTCAGAACCAGCGGCACGAAAAGAGCCACCAGCTGTAATACGTACACCAATGATTCCAGTGCCGACATTCCCTCTCCCGATGGCTTTTCACTGACGCTGGGCAGTACAATGAAAGTCACTTCCTCCGGCACCTTCGGCATATGCATATAAAACACCGGCTTCAAAGGCGTTTTGTCAGCCCTGCGCTTTTTCTTCTCCTCCTCCATGCGAAGCTGCCGCCTGTCATTCCGCTCCTCGGCGCGGCTGATCCGCCCCTCAGTACGAGAAAGCCGTTTCGTTCTCTTTTCATCGGCACGGGACGCCTGCACCTCCACCGCCTGACAGCCGGTCAGCTTCTCGATGGCGGTCTTTTCATGGCCCGGCAGCCACAGCTGATAGGTCTCGTTCCGGTATTACATGGACAGGATACAGTAACCCTTGACGTACAAGCCCTTTTGGGCGGCATAAACGCCGTCGGCCGCATATTGCCGCCAGCTGCGCCGCTTGTTCCACTCATTCAGATGCACGGTGCTCTGACGATAGGTCAGCGTGGTCACACACGCAAGGGGCACCTCCAGCCGGACGCCCACATCCGCCATGCAGAGGGTATCGTCCCTGCACCACATACGCACCGGCGTGTTAAGAAAGTCCCCCAAGCCATAGTTGACCGGCTCTACCTCTCCGTCCTGCAGGCGGTAGCACATGGAGAAAATATCCACCTCTGTGGTGTTCCTGGGGATACCCAGCGCGTCGTAGCAGGCACGCCGTGCGCTCCTGATCCGCTTCCGGATGTCCGCGCGCTTCTCGCTGTTGTTCATGCGGTGCTTGCGGTACTTTTCGATCAGTGTCAGCACCAGCCAGACTGGCCCACCGATACCGGCGGCCCAGAATAAACCCGGCGCGTTGTGATAGCCCTCCGCCAGCGTAACATTCGCCCTCGACATGCCTGCACAGCAGAGCAGAAACGCGATCCCGCCGATCCATTTAATAATCAGCAACGCCAACGGCAGCTCCGCGCTGTCGATGATCTTCTCCTCCTGCTCCTCCGCGTCGTCCAGCGCCTCCAGCAGTGCGTCGTCCGTTTCCGCCGTGGCAAAAGCCTCGCCGTCGAACCGGTCGCCGTCCTTGATCGGATTCAAATTTGTCCCCCATAATACCTTCATGCCGCCGCTCCCCTTATCCCGTTTATTTCTCAAAAAATCGTACCACATTCCGGTCACGGTGTCAATTCGACACAAAAAAAGACCTGCATCCGAAGATGCAGGTCTTTCATGTGTCTTGTTAGCCCTCCAGGCCGAAACGCTTGTTGAACTTGGCAACACGTCCGCCGGTATCGACAAGCTTCTGCTTGCCGGTGAAGAACGGGTGACACTTAGAGCAGACTTCCACGCGAATATCCTTCTTCGTAGAACCTGTCTCAATCACATTACCGCAGGCGCATTTGATAGTAGTCTGCTGATAATTGGGATGGATTCCTTCCTTCATTGCTCTGGTTCACCCCTTTCCGGTACACTTGTCGTCTGGTTTCACCCATAAACGCAACTGTGATAATAGCACATCCTGCGGCAAAATGCAAGTACTTTTTTACAATTTCACCGCAGAATTTGTGTGGAAAAAGTACAGCACCTTTTCCGTCACCGCTTTTTCCAGAACCTGTCCCAGCGCCAGCGCGTAGGCCTCCAGCTGCGGGCGGTAGCTCTCGGCCCGCTGGGCCTGCTGTGACGGCGTGATGCGGTCGGTCTTGAAGTCCACCACCACAAGGCCGCCCTCTGCCGTCTCGAAGGCGCAGTCCACCACGCCCTGCAGCATCAGCTCCTCCCCTGCCGCCGCAGGATCGTACAGCGCTGCGTCCGTCAGCAGCGTGAAGCGGTACTCCCGCCACACCTGCTTTGCCTGCCGGATGCGCTCCGCCAGCGGCGAGGACAGGAACCGGGCCACCATGGCGCAGTCCACTGCTGCGGCCTGCTGGGCCGTCAGCAGCCGCCGCCGTGCCAGCTTCTCCACCTCGCCCGCCACGGTGGAGGCCGTAGGCGGCGTGCGGAAGTCGATGTACTGCATCACGGCGTGGACGGCAGTTCCCTTCTCCGCCGCCGTCAGGCCGGTGACCTCCCGCAGGAATTTCGGCTTTTCAAACAGCACCGCCCGCCGCCGGGTGGGTGCGCCTTCGGCGATCTCCTCGTCGATGGCGCGGCCCTTCAGCTGGGTGGCCGTCACCTTGCCGGGTGTGACCGTGGCGCAGAGATGGTCATACGACCATTCCAGCGGCGCGGGGTCGAAGTCCGCCTCCTGCGGCAGGTCGGCCAGCACGCCGTCTTCCCCAGCGGCCTGTGCGGCAGAGGTGGGATCCTCCCACAGATACACCTGCCAGCCGCCGTCCTCCGCCGTCAGCTCTGGCGGCGTGACCTCCGCCCATTGGCACAGCTTCGCGCCCGGCGCGGTACACAGCAGCGGCAGCAGCACCCAGTCGCCCAGACACCGTCCCGCCGCCACCGACTCTGGCGGGGTCGGCACACCCGCCACGCCCGCCAGATCGGCCACCCGCTTGCGGGCCTTCCGCATGCAGTCCACGGCAATCATCTTCTCCTGCGCGCGGGTCATAGCCACATACAGGATGCGCATTTCCTCGGACTTGCTCTCCCGCTGCAACCGCAGGGCCACCGCCGTCTTGCTGACAGTGTCGTACCGGATGCGGCGCCCCCTGTCCACGCACTCGGTGCCAAGGCCCAGCACCGGATGCACCAGCACCGGCTCCTGCACGTCGCGGGGGTCGAACCGCTTGCTGAGGTCGCACAGGAACACGATGGGAAACTCCAGTCCCTTGGACTTGTGGATGGACATGATCTGCACGCCGCCCGCGCTCTGGCGGGTGGAGAGATCCGGCGCGTCGCCGTTCTCCAGCAACGTCCGCAGATGGGACACGAAATCGAAAACGCTCTTCTTCCCCGCTCCGGCCAGCTGCCGTGCGTAGGTATACAGCGCCACCAGATTGTCCTTCCGGGCCTGCCCACCGGGCATGGCCCCGAACACCGCCACACAGTGGCAGGTGTTGTAGATATGCCACAGCAGCTCGTCCACCGGCTTGTCCCGTGCGGCGGAGCGCAGCTGCGAGAGGGTTTGCAGAAACGCCTGGGTATCCTCGCTCTCGTCCAGCAGCAGGGCATCGTAGTAGTCCCCCTCCCGCCGCAGGGCGCGGATGGCCACCAGACGATCCGGCGTGAAGCCGAACAGCGGCGAGCGCAGCACGGAGATCAGCGGCACGTCCTGCCGGGGATTGTCGATGATCTGCAAAAGCGACCATACCACGGCGATCTCCACCGAGGAGAAGAAGTCGCTGCTCTCGTCGGCGGCACAGGGGATGCCCCGCGCCGCCAGCGCCGCCGTGAAGGCCTTCAACCGGCTGCGGGGCGAGCGCATCAATATCACGAAATCCTCCGGCGTACACCGGCGCAGACCGTCGCCGCCATTGACGCAGTAGCCCTCGTCCAACATGCGGCGGATGCGATCCGCCACGAACCGGGCCTCCACCGCCGTGCGGTCGAAATGCTCCTCCTCCGTGTCGGACACGTCGATGAGATGGAACTCCGCCGCCGTGTCCTCGTGGGGCGGATAGTAGGTCGCGCCGAAGTTCAGCTGCTCCTCCGGCCCGTAGTCCATCTCGCCCATCTCTGCCGACATGATGCTCCGGAAAATGGCGTTGCAGGCGTCCAGTACGCTGGCGCGGGAGCGGAAGTTCTGGCTCAGCAGCACCTTGCGGGGCTGGCCGTCCTCCGCCTGCGCGGCAGACGCATAGGCGTTGTATTTCCGCAGGAAGATGGTAGGGTCGGCCAGCCGGAAGCGGTAAATGCTCTGCTTCACGTCGCCCACGGTGAACAGGTTCTGCTCCTGTCGGGAGATGGCGGAGAAAATGCAGTTCTGCACATCGTTGGTGTCCTGATATTCGTCCACCATGATCTCTCGGTAGCGGCCTGCCACCTGCCGCGCCAGCTCCGTGGGCTGTCCCTCCGCCAGCAGCAGCTCGATGGCATAGTGCTCCTGATCCGAGAAGTCCATGGCGTTGCGCCGCACCTTCTCCGTCTGATAGCGGCGGGTAAATTCCGCCGTCAGGTCGGCCAGCGCCAGCATGGCGGGCGCCATCACGGCCATGTCCGCCAACAGTTCACTCTGCGGTGTCTCGAAAGGCGCCGTCAGCTTCTTCAGCGCGTCCTTGCAGGGCTTCAGCAGCGCCTGAATCCGCTCCTTTTCCGGGTTCTCGCCCCGCACCGCGCCCATGCGGCGGAAGGCGGGCCGGATGGCCGCCATGGCGGCCCAGTCGCCCCGTGCCGCGGCAAGCTGCCGCAGCTGGGAGGCAGTCTCCGCCATCCGGTCGGCATAGGCGGCGGCCACCGCGTCGTCGGTGATGCCGTCCACCGCTTTTTCCAGCTGCGCGGCCCAGAAGGCCGCTTTGGCGGCGGCATCCGCCATGATGACCTGTCCATAGGGGGACTGGCCCAGATCCTCCGGCAGCGTCTCCCACTCCCGGCGCACCTTCTCCAGCCATTGCAGCGGATAGGGATGGCTTTGCAGCTTGCGGTGCAGCTCCAGCACCAGCTTTTCCAGCGCCCGGTCGTCCCGGCCCGCGCCCAGCGTCTCCGCCAGCTGCTCCGTCTTATCGTCCATATGGGCGTAGAAATCCTCCAGCACACGGCCCAGCACGCGCTCCTTGACCAGAGCCGCCTCCTGCTCGTCCAGCACGCGGAAGTCCGGCGTCAGGCTGTGGCCCTCCACAGCCTGCAGCAGATAGGTATTCTCCCGCAGCAGCGCGGCGCAGAATGCATCCACCGTTTTGATGTCCGCCTGATACACCCGGAACAGCTGGCGGCGCAGATGGCCGTCCTCCGGATGCTCCGCCACCCGTTTGGACAGCTCCGCGGCGATCTTGCCCCGCAGCTCCGCCGCGGCGGCCTTAGTATAGGTGATGATGAGGAAATCGTCCACTGCGCACTGCTCCTGCGTGATGTAGCGGAACAGCCGCTCCACCAGTACCTTGGTCTTACCGGAGCCGGCGGCGGCGGATACCAGCAGGCTTCCGCCCCGGTTCTCCACGGCGGCGCGCTGGTCAGGGGTCAATTCAATTTTCGCCATGGCGCGCCTCCTCTCCGTTCTCCTTCTCCAGCATGGCCCAAAATTCGCCGCTGTCCGTCTTGTGCAGCTGCCGCCGCTTGTCCCGGCTCTCGTCAAAATAGCAGGCCGAGGCAAAGGCGCAGTAGGTGCAGGCGCTGTCCTGCGGCCCGCGGGCATAGGGATCGGCGTCGATATTGCCGTGAGCGATCTCCCCGGCGATCTGGTGCAGCAGCCGGTCCACATACCGCCCCAGATGGCCCAGCTGGGCCGCCGTGGCGATGTCGCCGGACAGCGTGCCGTCCTTCTTCACGCTGATGGGCAGATAGCAGGGCGTCTCCAGCGCGCTGTGCTCCATAGCCCGCAGCACCTCCGGCTCTCCCAGCACCAGACCCGTGCGGCGCAGCTCGCTCTCCAGCGCCGCCTTCAGCTTTTCGTCGCTGATGTTCCGGTCCTGCCGCAGTATCACGCTGCGGGCGGGCTGGTACAGCACGCCGCAGGGTACGATGGGATAGCCGAAATATGCCTGTCCCTCCCGCTCCAGCGTAAAGAGGTACAGCAGCATCTGGATGCCCAGTCCATAGCGGATATCCGTCAGGTCAAAGCTCTTTTTGCCGGTCTTATAGTCCACCACCCGCAGGTACAGCTTCCCGTCATGGAGCCAGCCGTCCACACGGTCCACCTTGCCGGACACCGACAACGACGCGCCGCCCTCCCGCACGGTGATGGCAGGCAGATGGCCGTCCCGTCCGCCGAAGCTCAGCTCGAACTCCACCGGCTGGAAATCCGACTGCCGCATTTCCTGGGCAATACTTATGATAATGGTATACGCCGTCTCCCGCAGACGGCTGAACAGATACCTGAAGCGAGCGGACTTGTTCTGATACTCCTGTATCTGCGTGGCGGCGTAACGCTCCACATAGCGCTTCACCATATGGCGCAGCGCCTCGTCGTCCACCTGTCCATAGCCGCCCTGCTCCTTCACCTCGCGGTTCACGTTTTCCAGCAGATAGTGCAGGAAGGTGCCCACCTCCGGGGCCTCAAAGCCCGCCTTCTTCCGCTCCTTGGCCCGCAGGCCGTATTCCATGAAATAGCCGAAATGGCAGGACTTCACCCGGTCGATGCGGCTGGCAGACATGGTGATGGAGCGGCCGTACAGGGACTGCACCGCCTCCGGCGAGAGTCGCCCCCGCTCCATCCGCCGGGCACGGGCCATGGCGGCAAGGGCCGCCGCGTACCGGGGCTGTTCCACGAAATACCGCCACAGGGCTTCATTCTCTCCGGCGGCGCACAGCGCCGTAGCAGGCAGCGTCATGCGGTAGGCGCCGTCCTCCCGCTGTACCTTCAGCTGCGGGAACAGCAGCCGTACCCGCTCCACCACGAAGGAGGGCCGCAGCTCCGCGCCGGTCACATCGGTGACGGGCCACGAAATATGCAGCTGCTCCGTGGGCTGGGCAAGGCAGGCGTAGATATTCTGCAATTCGTTGTCCAGCGCGTCAAAGGTGGCGTCCGACAGGGGGATATCCCGCTGCGCCAGCGCCTGCCGGTCGTCGCTGTCCAGCACGCCGCCGTCCTTCTCGATCTTGGGCAGCAGGTGGTCGTTGGCTCCCATCAGAAACAGCACCCGCACCCGGTGGCGGTCGTTGCGGGTGATCTCGCTGACCTTCACCTGATCCAGCGTGGCAGGGATGGTGCCCACGCTGTACTGGGTCAGCACCAGCCGCAGCAGTCTGGCGAACTCCTCGCCGTCCAGCTCCGTATCCCCCAGAATTTCCACAAACTGATCCAGCACGTCACAGAAGATCTGCCACAACTGGGCGTATTCCTCCGCCAGCTGCACCTGCCCCGCCGAAAGCAGTTCATCCGCCTTCTCCCGCAGGGCATCCGGCACACCGGCCGCCGCCGCGAACTCATACAGCGTCCGGGCCTTGTCCCGTGCGGCGGGCCGCTGCTTCAAGCCGTCGGCCAGCGCCGACAGCGGCCCGCGTACCTTTTCCCGGATGCGGTTGATCTCCTCCAGCCGGACCGTGCGCTCCTCCGTCATGTCCAGTCCGTAGCCGTCAGGATTCAGCGTCCACGGCACGTCCCGCAGCCACATGTTGCCCCGGATATCCCACCGGATCACATAGTTTTCCAACAGGTCGCACTCCGCCGCCGTCACGCCGGTCATGCCGGTTTTCAGATAGCGGAACATGACCTCATACTCAAAGCCGCCGGTCACCGCGTCCACGGCGGACAGCAGCAGCGTCATCACCGGCTTTTCCAGAATGTCGCTGCGGCGGCTGATGTAGGCGGGGATGCCGTCACGCCGGAACACCGACTCCAGCAGCGGCCCATAAATGTCCATGCTGCGGCTGGCCACGGCAATATCCCGATAGCGATAGCCCTGCGCCGCCAGCTGCCGGATCCGGGCGGAGACATATTCCACCTCGGTATAGGCGGTGGCCGCCTGATAGAGGGCCACCGCGCCGGTCTCTTCCTCCCAGACCGCGTCGCTGCCGAAGCAGTGGCGCTCCAGATGCCCCAGCGGACTGTCGTCCTGCCGGGAGAGGTAGGCCAGGTGGCACTCCACCCCTGTCTCGCGAGCTATGCGCACCAGCCGCTCCTTCTGGGCGGCGGCATTCTGGAACAGCTGCCCGCTCCGGTCGCCCAGCAGCGTCACCGTCACGCTGTGACACCGCCGCAGCGCCAGCGTCAGCACGCTCTCCTCCTGCTTGTTGAAGAAGGAAAAGCCGTCCAGATACAGATCCTTCCCGTCCAGATAGTGGGACTGGGGCAGGCTGTCATGGAGCTTCTGCACGCGGGAACGCACATCCGTCTCCCCGTTGCGCAGCCGTGCGTCGTAGGCGGCGAAGATCAGCGCCACATCCCGCAGCTTGTCGCCCATGGCGCCCTCCATGTCCGCCACATGGCGGTACAGCGTCTCCGGCGCGATCTGATAGGCGTAAAATTCGTCGGCCAGCGTGGTCAGCTGGTGCAGGAACGCCGCCCGCTGCGAGGGCCGCCCGAACACCTTCAGGTTGCTGTGCAGCTCCTGCAAGCACCGCCGCATGGTCAGCAGCTTGCCGCCGTTGTCCAGCGTCACCTCCGCCAGACCGCCGGTCTCGCCCAGCACACGGGTGGCAAGGCTCTGGAAGGTCAGCACCTCGGCATTGCGGCTGGCAGTAGGGCCACAGGCGCGGCACAGATCCAGCTCCGCCTCGTGGGACGTGTGCTCCGGTACCAGCAGTATCTGGGGACGGCTCTCCCGTTCCCGTCCCATGGTCTCCAGCACCCGCGCCGATTTGCCGCTTCCCGCGCGGCCGATCCAGATGGTCAGCATAGGCGTTTCTCCCTTCTCCCCGTCTCTCATTTCTCGGCGATCATGCCGTATTTTTCTCTCCCTGGAAAGCGGCGTCACACATCAAAGGAAAACACATTCGGAACAGCCGCCTTGCCAAAGGTCTTTACCGCCATCCGGTACATTGCCTTGGCATGGATCCTGTCATGCCAGATGAACCGCCGCAGCACCTTCCGCAGCGACCATTCCTCCTCATAGCTTCCCAGATATACGGTGTTGTCCAGATAGTCCGGCTGGCTCTCCAGCAGGGCAAAGCCGCGCTCCCGGCATGTGGCGATCGTCCCTTCATTGTCCGCCTGAACGCCGATCTCACCGAAATAGTAGGTGTTCACATTTTTCGTGTGGGCGTACATTTCAAGCGCCGTGCGCGGTACCGGGCCATAAAACGTATCCCTGACCGGCAGGCAGCTCTGCTCTTTTTCCGGCACCGCCTGATACAGTGTCAGAAAATCCTGTGCCGACCGCATGGCCAGCGCCTTCAACTCCCCATATTCCACCAGGGTCAGCGATTTTCTCTCGGCGTCAAACAGCACATCGGAGTCCGCGTCGGAGACCGTCAACGCGGATACCTTCTCCTGAACGACCTCCGGCTCCAGTGTCTCCGGAACCGGCGTTCCCTTCCATCGCAGATAGGACGTGATCTCCGCCGGCATCTTTTGAAGGGCTTCCTCCAGAGAGCGCCCCCTTGTAAATGCGCCAATATACTCCTCAGCATATAAAATGCTGTCGTTTCCATTGTGTTCCCATACGCACCGTATCTTCATCCCCGCACCTCCGCAAGCTCCGGTCTATTGTTTTTCATCTTATCACAGAAAGGGCCGCAATACAAGAACAGCCGCGGCAGAACATGCCGCGGCTGTTGTAGATCATATGAATATACCGGTCAAAAGGCAGCGCTTTTCCTCCCTGTTACTTCCACAGGCTGCACAGCAGGTCGGTGTAGGCGCTGGGATCGTCGATGGGCAGACCGGCGATCAGGCACGCCTGATTATACAGGATCTGGGCGTACTTCCTGGCCTTTTCCGGCTCCACGATGCGGGCCGTCTCGAAGGCCAGAAACGCGGGGTGATCCACGTTGACCTCAAGGATACGCTTGGCCTTCATGTTCAGGTCGGGCTGCACGGCGGTGAAGTACTTCTCCATCTCGAAGGTGATGCCCTCGCCGCTGGACAGGCACACCGGGTGGGTCTTGAGCTTGGTACTGGCCTTGACCTCCGTCACCTTGTCGCCCAGTGCCTCCTTGATGAAGGTAAAGGCCTCCTTATAATGCTCGGTCTCGTCGGGCTTCTTCTCGTCGTCCAGCTCCAGCTCGCCATCCACTACGCTGCGGAAGGGCTTGTCCCTGTACTTGCCGAACATGTCGGGGATGAAGCCGTCGGTGTTGTCGGTGAAGTACAGCATCTCATAGTCGTGCTCCTTCACCAGCTCCGTCTGGGGCAGATGGTCGATGGCATCCACGCTCTCGCCGGTGGCGTAGTAGATGAACTTCTGGCTCTCCGGCATACGGTCCACATACTCGTCCAGCGTCACCAGCTTCTTCTCCTTGGAGGAGTAGAACAGCAGCAGATCCTGCACCTTTTCCTTGTTGGCGCCGTAGTTGTCCAGCGCACACAGCTTCAACTGGCGGCCATAGCTGCGGTAGATGGTCTCATAGCTCTCCCGCTCGTCCTTCAGCATCCGCAGCAGCTCCGCCTTGATCTTCTTCTCCAGATTGGAGGCGATGACCTTCAGCTGGCGGTCATGCTGCAAAAGCTCACGGGAGATGTTCAGGCTCAGGTCGGGGGAATCCACCACGCCCCGGACAAAGTTGAAGTACTCCGGCAGCAGGTCGGCGCAGTGATCCATAATCATGACGCCGGAGCTGTACAGCTGCAAACCGGGCTTAAAATCCTCGGTAAAGTACTGGTTGGGCATACGGGAGGGGATGAACAGCAGCGCCTTATAGGTCACCGCGCCCTCCACCGAGGCGGTGATCACCGACTGGGGCGGGGCCATCTCGCCGAAACGCTCCTGATAGAACTTGTCGTACTCTTCCTTGGTGACCTCGCTCTTCTTCCGCTGCCACAGGGGCACCATGGAGTTCAGGGTCTCGTAGACGAACTCCTCCTCGTACTCCGGCTTATCCTCGGGACAGCCCTCCTTCAGCTTGGGATGGGGCATCAGCATCCGGATGGGGAAGCGGATGTAGTCGCTGTACTTCTTCACCAGCTTATAGAGGGGATACTCCCGCAGATACTGGCTGTACTCGTCCTTCTCCTCCTCGCTGTCGGGCTTTATGTGCATGATGATATCAGTGCCCACGGTGTCCTTTTCGCAGGGCTCGATGGTGTAGCCGTCCACGCCGGTGGACTGCCAGCGGTACGCCTGATCGCAGCCGTACTTCCTGGTGATGACGGTGATCTCGTCGGCCACCATGAAAGCGGAGTAGAAGCCCACGCCGAACTGACCGATGATATCGGTGTCGGTGGTCTCCTTGCCCTCCAGCTCACCCTTGAACTGGAGACTGCCGCTGTTGGCGATGACGCCCAGATTGTTCTCCAGATCGCTCTCGTCCATGCCGATACCGTTGTCGCTGACGGTCAGGGTGCGGTTTTCCTTGTCGATGGTCAGGGTAATCTGGAAGTCCTCGCGCTTCAGGCCCACCTTGTCGTCGGTCAGGCTGATGTAGCACAGCTTGTCGATGGCGTCGGAGGCGTTGGAGATGATCTCGCGGAGGAATATCTCCTTATGGGTATAGATGGAGTTGATCATCATGTCCAGCAGGCGCTTGGACTCGGCTTTAAATTCTTTCTTGCTCATGATTTTGTCCTTTCTATGGGGATGGGAGGCGCTGCCGCGCCTCCCCTGGATATATGCGGTTATGCTTCCCCGTTCTTTTTCTTCTCGTTGGCGCGGGTGATGACCCAGCCCACGGCGGTCAGGGCGGTCATGGTGCCGTAAATGACGGCCAGCGCTTTACCCAACGCGGACAGCCCCGGCAGCACCCTTCCGGCGGCCTTAGCGGCCTTTTCACCCACATTCGCGATGGTTCTCGCGGTTTTCATGTTGGGCATGGCGCACCTCACTTATGGGCCTTGTACCAGTCCACCACAGGAGTCAATGCCTCGGCACTGACGGCGGAAGCGCCCTTCTTGGCCATGTCGTAGGTCAGCTGCTGGGCCTCGTTCAAAGGCTTCTTCTCCTCCAGATTCTTGAGGATCTCCCTGCACTTGACCTTCATGATCCACTTGAAGGGGCCGTGGAGCTTCTTGATATCGAAGCCGCCCTGCAAGGCGAAGCAGTCCACCTCCTTGCCGAAGTCCCGCAGCAGCTGGTCGTGGAGCATATCGGCGGCGGCCTTGCTGCCGGGCCCCATGCCCACGCGCACCATGGCGCGGACATCGAAGAACTTCATGGCCTTCCGTGCGCCCACGCACTTGTCGGCCATGACCCAGCCCAGATAGATGACCTGCTGGTCGGGCTGGGGATTGTGCATCTGGGAAATGTCGTTGACCGGCAGGCCGGTGGCCTCACCCAGCATTTTGGCGTACTGGGCGGTATAGCCGGAGTTGGACGCATATACGATGGCAGAGATCATAGCATTTCCTCCCTTGTTTCGGTTGTTATACTTATTTTATTATAGCACTTCTGTCAACACCCGCGTCAGCGCATGAAGCGGTCAATGGCATCGTTGAGACTTTCGATGGCGGCGTTGTCGCCGTCCTCCACCGCATCCACGATACAGTGGGCGATGTGATCCTTCAAAATCACGCGGCCAGTGGAATTCAGGGCTGAGATCACAGCGGACAGCTGCACCAGCACCTCAGCGCAGTCCTCGCCCCGCTCCACCATGCGGCGCACCGCGTCCAGATGACCCTGCGCCCGGCTGAGACGGTTCAGCACCGCCTTGGTGTGGGCGTGGGAATGGGTGTGGCCATGGGATGTGCCATCGCCGTGGGTATGTGTGGTCCCGTCGGCATGGGTATGGGGCGTGCCGTCGGCGTGGATGTGAACGTGTTCGTACATGGGGTATCGCTCCTTCACGGTGATTTGGAAAAAGGCCGCCGCAGTTGCGCCGCGGCAGCCTTATCCCTATGATACATCAATCTCTCCGATTTGACAAGTGTTTACGCCTTGGCCATGCCCTTCTGGCGGGCATACTCGGCAGCGCCCAGCGCGCCCATCAGCTGAGGATCGGTCTTCAGGTCGATGACCTTCAGCTTCAGCACATGCTCGATGGCCTGCTTCAAGCCCGCGTTCTTGGCGCAGCCGCCGGTCAGGGTGATGCTGTCGGTAGCGCCGGCCTTCTTGCTCATGACGAAGCAGCGCTTGGCCACCGCCATCTGGATACCGGCTGCGATCTCGTCCATGGGCTTGCCCTCACCGACGAGGGTGATGACCTCGGACTCGGCAAACACGGTGCACTGGGCGGTAATGGGGATCACATTTTTGGCCGTCAGGGACAGGTTGGAGAACTCCGGCAGGCTCATTTCAAAGCTGCGGGCCATAGCCTCGTAGAAGCGGCCGGTACCGGCAGCGCACTTGTCGTTCATGGCGAAGTTCTTCACGGTGCCGTCGGTGTCCACGCTGATGCCCTTCACGTCCTGGCCTCCAATGTCGATGATGGCCTTGACGGAAGGATCGGTGACATGCACGCCCATGGCGTGACAGGAGATCTCGGAGATGTTCTCGTCAGCGAAGGGCACCTTGTTGCGGCCGTAGCCGGTGCCGATCAGATAGCCCAGCTCCTCGGAGGACTTGAGACCCACCTTGTTCAGGACTTCCTCCATGGCCATCTTCGCGCTGACCTCGGAGTTGATCTTGCTGCGGATGGTGGTATCGGCGCAGATCTTGCCGGTTTCATCTAAAATTACTGCCTTCGTGTAGGTGGAGCCTACGTCGCAGCCGCCAAAATATTTCATCGTTTTTCCCTCTCTCTTTTTACTTGTTGTATTCGTAGTGGGGCTTTTCCATGTCATAAGCCTGCTTCAGCGGGTCGCGGCGCTCCATGCGGTCATAGTGACGGCACAGGAACGGCTCCACGCCGTAGAACAGGGCCTTGCCATCCAGATCGAAGAAGAAGATGGCGAACAGGGCCGCATAGATGCCGCCGCCGATTAGCAGCAGCTTGCCCAGAATTTTCAGCAGTTTTTTCATGTTCCTCTCCTCCTCTTACCAGCTCTGGGAATCGTCGAACTCCAACAGGGAGGGATCCAGCGGTTCCTCGTGCATGACGGTGGTCATATAGTCGTTGATGATGGTGCGGATCTCCGCGCGGGAAACGTTGCGCTTGTCGGGCAGAGCGTGGGGCATCCAGATGGCATGGATGTTGCGGGCGCGGAACTCGTCCTCGAACAGGCCGTGAACGCCCTGCATGCCCTTGCACAGCAGCTGGTCGTACATCATGACCATGTCGCAGTGGAACCGCTCCATATTCTCCCACAGCTCGAAGATGTGGTGCATGCCGCCCACGGCCATGCGCCGCATGGGCGCCCACTCGTGATACGTCGCCATATCCTCCAGCGTATGCTCGTAGCTGTCGGTGCGGAGGGTCATGTCGAACATCAGGGAGTCCATGTTGATGATGGTGTTCAGGCCCCAGCAGTTATAGGCCCAGGTGCACCAGTTGGAATAGTACAGGGGCGCGCAGGACCATGCGATGACGCGGTGGCGGGTCATCGGGAAGTTGTTGATGCGGTCCTCCACGCACTTCTCCAAAATCTTGCGGACCTTCTTGTCGGTCTCGTGCCAGATGGGCAGGTCACCGTACTGGGACTGATAGATGCGGTACAACGCCTGAGACACGCCGTTGATGGGATAGAAGTTGGTATTGGCGGCCACGTCCCACTTCTCCCACTCGAAGCGCTGCAGCTCGTTCTGGCTCTCCAGCTTCTTCACCAGCTGATCCCAATCGAACTTGGTGCCGGTCTGCTCCTCGATGAACTTCCAAGCCTCCTCGATCTCCTTCTGGCAGTGCTTCTGCACCAGGGGATCGTCAAACTGCATGGGCTGCGGCATGGCGAACAGGGGCTTGTCCATCAGCCAGTCCTGCAGAATAGAGGTGGCCACGGAGCCGTCGCAGGCCTCGTTGGAGGTGATAACGGCCTTGTAGTAATCGGGCACATCGTCCAGCACGAACAATCCCGCCTCCGCCTGACACATGGGGCAGGGGTCGCCGGGCAGGCCGATGGACTGCACCGCGTCGATGTAGTTGAGAACGGTGTGGTTGTTGACGTGGCAGGTGACGAAATAGGGGATCATCTGCAGGGGAACATTCTCGTTCTCCTTGCTGAAGGGATAGAAGATGCCGCCCCAGACGGTCTCGTCATGGGCCATGGTCTTGTCGTGGCGGGCCTTGGCCTTCTTGCCCTTCTGGATGTTCAGGTCGTTGGAGAACATCTGCATGAACTGATAGATGGTGGCGTTGGTCATGGCACGGTAGTGCAGCGGGCAGGCGCGCAGGGCTTCACCCCGCAGGCCCTCCATGCCGCGGTCGAACCAGTGCAGCACGGGCAGATAGGTCTGGCCCATCCAACGGTAGCGCCAGCAGCCTTTGGCAAAGGTGATGAGACCACCGTAGCGCATCACGTCGTACACCATCATGCCGTAGTTATACATCCACACATGGTGGAAGTAGTAGAAGGTGTCCTTCACGCCGCGCCACTCACGGTGCTTGTAAAGGCCGGTCTTGTCGCAGTACAGGTCGCCCAGACGGCGCTCGCCATGGGGCTTGCCGTACCAAAAATCCTTTGCCAGCTTCTTATAATCCACGCTCTTGGCCTTGGCCAATGCGCCTTTCAGATCGATCTTTTTCATCAGTTGTTCCCTCCCTGGATCTTCTTGATCTCCACGCTCTCGATAAACGCCTGGAAGCGGGTACGGAGCTGACCGGAGGCGGAATTGATATACTCCTTCTCAATGGAGCAGACGGGGTAGCCGAAGTCGCGCTGCAGCACCACCGTGTCGATGACGCGCTCATAGCTCCAATACTCACAGAACTTGTTGGAGGCAATGATGATGCCGTCGGCCTTGTATTCCTTTGCCATGTCGGCAATGACCTGCTTGCGGTGGCGCATTTCGTTCTGCTCCATGAAGCGGGTGCACTGGCTGGTCAGCAGATAGTGGCGGGCGATGGCGCGCAGAGGTGTTTCGCCGCCCTTGATCTCGATGGGCTGACGGGCCTCGGCCGCGCCGTAGCAATAGCGGTCGCCCACCACGCGGGCGCCGCAACTCTCAATGAGCTTGATGAAATCGGGATCGTCGTTCTCGCTGCCGGCCAGCACCACCTTGCAGCGGAACTCCTTCTTGGCGTCAGGCTGGCGGGTACGCATCTCCTCTGCCGTTTCGCGGAGCTTGTCGATGATCAGGTACTTGGGACATGTCATGGTAGCCAGCGTGATGACGGAGAACTCATAGCCGGTGATGGTGGGGTTATCCAGCTTGCGGTAATCGCCGATCTCCTGCACCAGACGGCAGACCTCGTTGTGTTCCTCGATAGTCTTGCGCAGCGCCTCGTCGGAGGTATCCACGCCGTAGTTGTCCCGCA
The DNA here is from genome assembly GCA_963640475.1 of bacterium. Lineage (GTDB taxonomy): Bacteria > Bacillota > Clostridia > Oscillospirales > Oscillospiraceae > Vescimonas. The sequence goes on from CAVHYW010000007.1 coordinate 61,010, forward strand.
GGAAGTCCAGCACATGAGCCTTCAGCTGGCCCTCATAGTGGTCGATGGAGTTCTGGGTCTTTTTGAAGGGCACGTCCATGAAAGAACACTTGAAGCGCTCGTTCTGGATCACGTCCTGCATCCGCTGCAGATGCTCCTGGAACCGGCAGGTGACGGTACACGTCTCGGTAGCCAGCTGGGCGTCCAGGAAGTTGAAGCCGCCCTCCAGCGCCCGCTCCAGCAGGCTGCGGCCATAGTGGCAGGTACGGGACGACATGTAATAGGTCGCCATGTCGGGCGAGGCGCAGCGGGGCGCCCGCAGACGCACGCTGAAACAGCCGGGCAGATCCAGCAGTACCTCCGGCATGAAGTAGCAGGTGTACCCCAGCGCCAGCTTCCCTTCGTCCTTGGCCTGCTTGACGAGGTCGTTATTGGCCTCCTGCAGCAGGTTCTCGAAATAAATCAGATGCTTCAGATCCCTCATTGTGTTCCTCCTTAACGCCGCATAACACACAAAGCGGTATTTTACGAAAAAATTATACATAATTGCAGATTTTTTGTCAATAAATTTGTGCTTTTTATACAGAAAATGCACAGATTTCGTAAATATGTCTGTTATTTGTCATTTGACTTACCCACGGCGGCGTGGTAGAATAGGAAAAAAATGAAAGCGAGGGCTTTTCCATGTGCGGTCACGAACACGAACACACCCATGCCGACGGCACCACCCATACCCATTGCCACACCCATGACCACGATCACGAGCATTGCCACGAGCATCAGCACCACTCCCCCGAGGAGGCGCTGGCGCTGCTGGCCTATATGGTGCAGCACAACCGCCACCACGCCGAGGAACTGCACGAGCTGGCCCACAGCATGGATGACGAGGCCGCTCAGCTGATCCACGATGCCATTCTGGACTTCAATCTGGGCAACGAAAAGCTGGACGAGGCCCTGAAGCTTCTGAAGGGAGAATAAAAACCATGTGCCTTTCCACTGTTTACACCCTGAAGGGTGACGAGAAGAAAGAAGTCTGCAAGAATGTGGCCTCCATGAAGGTCGAGGGCGATACGCTGGTATTCAGCGATATTCTGGGCGTTCCCACCGCCGTGGTGGGCACCATCGAGAAGATCGACCTGATGGAGAACATGATCTTTGTGCGGCAGAACTGAACCAAACAAAAAAGAAGGTCGGATGCGTTGCATCTGACCTTCTTTTTTGTTTTTAGAACGGCCTCCGGCGGCCCACTTTTCACTGTGTGGCGGAAGGAGCTCCTGCGCTGTTCGCGGCGGCATGTGGTCATGCCGCCCTACAAAATTCTGTCGGTGGTCTGCCGTAGGGCGGGGTGACCACACCCCGCCGCACATTCCTGTCATTCCGAGACAGTGACCGATGTCGGGGCGTTAAAAAATATGCCAGTGGCATATTTTTAGTCCCGATCTCGGCGGCTATGCCGCCGTAGAATCCATCTGGATTTCCACCGTACTACGAGAGAGCGAATTTCCTGTTGCGGTTCCCAAAATTTCTGCGCTGCCTTACGGCGGACGCTTGAAATTTTGACCGCTGCCACTCGCTCACCTTGCTTCATCCGCCACTGGCGGCGCTCGGCTCGCTCCCCCTTATCGCTTTACCACTTCACGACCGTCCGACCAGACGGATACGATGTTGTGGCGGTGGGTCATGTAGATGATCCGCTCGAACCGCTCCTCTACGCTGAGGGGATAGCTGGCCTCTGGAAAATCGGCGTCGTCCACCACGATGGCGTGGAGCTTGTCGCCCACAGCGAAGCCCTCACCCGCGCCGAAATACTTGTGGCCGGAAGTGGTGCCCAGATAGTAGCCCTCGCCCACCGTCAGGAAGTCGGTGTGCCAGTCGTCGCTGATGCGGCGCACCTTGGAGGTGCGGATGGACATGGCGATGACCTTGTACATGGGCAGCTGTGCGCCGCCGGCAATGTCGCTGCCCAGCGTGACCCACAGGCCCTCGTCCAGCATCCGCCGCACCGGACATACGCCGGAGCAGATGTTGACGTTGGAGTCGCCGCAGTGGACAACGACCACGTTGGCATCCTTGATGGCCTTGCGCTCCACCGCGTCGGAATGGACGCAGTGTGCCATCAGGGTGTGATCCTTCCACAGGCCGTACTTGTCGTAGGTCTCCCAGTAGCGTTGGCACTCCGGGTGCAGTTCCTGCACCCACTGGATCTCGCCCATACTCTCGGACAGGTGGGACTGGACGTACAGCCCCTTTTCCCCGGCGATGCGGCCCAGCGCCGCCATCAGCTCGTCGGTGCAGCTGGGGGTAAAGCGGGGGGTGATGATGGGCTTCACATGCTCAAAATGGCAGCCCTCCAGCCAGCGCAGCGTCTCACGGACGGACTCCTCCGTGGTCTCCTGCAAAACGCCGGGCAGGCCGTTGCGATCCATGTTCACCTTGCCCACATAGCCGGTGACACCCGCCTTTTCCAGCTCCTCCATCAGCACCCACGTCGCCTCGGTGTGCAGCGAGGAGAACATGGCAACGCGGGTGGTGCCGTTGGTAATGAGGTCGCTGGCCAGCCGCTGATAGGTGCGGCGGGCATAGTCCAGATCAGCAAACCGGGACTCGGTGGGGAAGGTGTAGGTATTCAGCCAGTCCAGCAGCGGCAGATCCATGCCCATGCCCAGCATGGGGTACTGGGGTGCGTGGAGGTGCATGTCGGCAAAGGACTGCATGATGAGCTTATCGCCGTAGTCCCGCAGCGGGGCGTGGGCGTAGCAATCCGGCAGCGTGTGGTAGACCCCGGCGATGACGCCGTCCTCCAGCACCAGAAAACCGTTTTCGGTAATGTCCATCCGGCCCAGCGCCGGGGCGTGGACAATGTGGCCCTTCAAGACCTGTATCATGGAACGATCCCTCTTTTCAGGCAAAATAAAATGAGTGCCCCGCCGCCCATTGCGGCAAAGCACTCATAGTGGCGTCACCGGTGACGCCGTAGAAACGCCGTACCCCGTCGCGGCACGGCTATATGAGTTTTCTTATATACGGGTTTATGATAGCATACGCGGCGGTATTTTGCAAGGGGGAGTTTTGGGAGGCGCGGCTTGCTTATGTAGGACTACAATACATATCAGGCAAGGGAGACAGGCTAACGGCCTGTCTCCCTTGCCTGATATGTGCTTGGATTTTTGGTGATGTTTTGTTTTCTTTTCCGCGAATGTCATCACTTAGTTATAGCGCACGCCGTACTCCAGACGGTCGCCTAGAATGCCCTTGACCACGTCGGCATTTCCGGGAGGGCAGCCAACGACCCAGCGGAAGCCCTTGGCGTCCGCCAGCTTCTTGCAGCAGATACCGATGCAGACGGTGTTGTCGGCATTGGCGTCGGCAGGCAGCATGTCCTCGGTGCAGGGGCCGACACAGACGTTCATGTTCTCCAGATAGGGGAACAGGTTCTGTGCCTTCATGTCCATCAGGGCGCTGATGACGGTGTTGTGGCAGCCGGTGCAGGCATCCTTGCTGAAGATCAGGTTGAAGCTCTGGGGGATACCCTCGATCTCCACCTCGCAGGAGCGCTTAAAGCGGCTGGCAACGTTCTCCACCTTCTCGCCGATGACCTCGATCTTGTCCAAATCCATCTCGCCGAAGCCGCGCTTGTAGGCGGCGTTGGTGATCATGACCTCCTTGGGCTCATAGC